>JAIROK010000043.1 GCA_031257555.1 Campylobacteraceae bacterium
AATAACATATCTTCAAAAAACAAGATATCTCTTGTATCAACAGATAATATAACCATAAACAGTAACAGCAGTGTTAATGGGGACAGTATAGATATAAGAGCGGATAGTCTTTATAATAATCAAGGCGTTATATCCTCAAATAACAATCTAAGCGTGCATACAAAAACATCTTTGCTAAATAAAAGCGGAACTTTTATCTCAAACGGCGATATAAATATAACTTCGGAGGGCGTCATAACATCTGCGCCGTTAGCTGCAATAAATGCGCTTGGAAACAAAACGGATACCGTTATAGGAAAACCCGGAGAATTTATCTCAAACGGCAGTATAAATATAGCCGCCAATGACGATATAGCTCTTTTAAACACAAATGTCGCGGCAAAAGAGAGTACAAATATCGTCTCAAATCAAGATGTAACCATAGGAAGCGTAGAGGAAAAAGACGAATATGACGTCAGCTTGGGTGAAAATTTCGACAAAGGGTTTAATGTCGTAAACCACGGCTCAAGCGTACAAGGCTCAAACGTCAGCATAAAAGGTGACAATGTCATTATAGATGCTTCAAGCCTTAATGCGGACGATACTATCCTTGTTGAAGCAAAAAACAGTGTCGATATCCTTGCTAAAAACGATGTAACCTATAAAGATTTTAAATCAAGCGAAAAAGGATTTCTTGCAAAAACAGCAGTGCATGAAACCTCTTATGATGAAGATACCGTCTCTTCAAGCCTGAATGCAAACAGCATTGTCATAACTTCGGGCACTAACGTAACCCTTGAAGCTGCAAAACTAAAAGCAAACAACGATATCTATATTGACGCCAAAGAGAGTTTAAATATAGTTGCCAAAGTAACAAGAGATGCAAAAAGTTACGCAAAAAATGAGAGTTCCTGGGCGGGGATAAAGAAGTCGTCGGAATTTGATGAAGATGAAGCTTACACTTTAAGTTCTTCGGATATAGAGACTATAGCCGACAGCATAGTATTAAAATCAGGAGAGGATATAAACATCATAGCTTCAAATATAAACTCCGCAAGCGACCTTCAGATAGAAGCGTTTAACCGTGCATTGATAGCGGCAGGAGTTGAAGAGTCAATCGTAAACGATATATACAAAAACTCATCTATCGACCCTCTAAATCTTGTAATATCCCTATTTATAGCAGGTTCTATCTATCAAAGCAACACAAAAGAAGATACGGTTCAAAGTACGAGCGCAAAGTCTTCAAACCTGGATGCGGGCGGTGATATCACAATCAAAAGCGCCTCAACAGACGTCATAAGCTCTAATCTTGAAGCAAATAACGATATAACCATCGAAACAAACAGCGGTGAGATAAATGTTTTAACGGCACAAGAGTCAAAAGAGACGCTAAGCGAAGAAAAACATACAAATTTAAACTTAACTAACGTACAAGATATAACCAAAGGTTTTATAGCAAATGTAAAAAAAGGGAAAGATTTGGAGACAAAACTGAAAATACCGATAGTTTCCATCTCTTCTAATGAAAAGGAGAGTGCGCTTGAGAGCATAAATCATGCAGGCTCAAATCTAAAAGCACATAATGGAAATATTATCTTAAACGCATCGGAAAGCATAAAAGTGTCGGGCTCTGACATTGAAGCGGCAAAGATAGTTTTTCAATCTCAAACAGATGATATAACGATAGAAGAAGCCATAAACTCAAAAAAAGATGAAACCAAAGAAAAGCATACAAAAGCCAACATCTCTTTTGCCGCTCAAAACGAATATATAGAGATAGCATCGGCTATAAGAACCGCTATTTATTCGGCGATACAGTTAAAAAAGGTGAAAGATAGCTATTCGGACTACAAAAAAGAGGTGAAAGTGTTAGAAAATACGCTTGCTGATTTAAAACGAAGATATGAAAATAAGGAAGCGGGAATAACAAAAGAGGATATTGAAAACCTTGAAAAGATTATAGAGGGTATAAAAAACGAAGAGAAGTATTATGTGGCGGCAATGGCAGCGGCATCTGCCGACCTTGCCACAAAAGGTACGGCTGTAGTATCGCAAACTACCTCTGCCATCGCAAGTTCTGTCACGTGGGGATTTAATATAGGAGCGGCATCGGACTTATCCGGACAGGAGATACAAACGGTTTCGCAAGAGACAAATTCGCTTGCTTCAAATGTGATAGCCAAAGATACTGTGCTTTTGGCATCAAATGAAGTAACCATATCCGGTTCAAACCTCATATCAGGCGATAGTCTTGATATACAAACGAACGACCTTAATATACTCTCCTCCTCCGACACATTTACCAAAAATCAAAGCGCAAAAGAGTTGTCTGGTTCGGTATCGGCTACACTGTATGGGTTAAAAGCAGGCGGCGGGGTATCGACAAATTATGAAGAGACCCACTCAAATACAAATCATATACGCAACACAAACTCAAATCTAAAATCAGACGATATAAATATAAACGTCAAAAATGACGCAGACTTAAGCGGGGTAACCTTAAGAGCGGACGATACGCTTGATGTATATGTGGGCAATGATTTGAATGTGGAGTCCGTAAGGGACGCTTATTCGGACAGTTCGAACAGCACATCATACGGTTATGGTTTATCAGTAAGCATTGATAACATCATCAGCGGTATAAAAGCACAGGATACAAACGGCAGCAGCAGCAAAGAGTACCAAGAAAAACGAGTCGTATTAAGCTCATTAACCGCAGATAAGGTTAATATCGAAGTCGGCGGCAATACAAATTTAAAAGGCTCTTTGAGCGCGGCGGGAGATTACGATGAAGAGGGCAATTTTGCCGATAACGGACAGTTAAACCTTTCAACGCAAAGCTTGAGCCACTCATCGCTCTTAAACGAATCCCACTTAGACTCAAAATCAACAAATGAGAGTTTGACATACACTTTTGGCGGAGGGCTTAGCATTTATCTGTTAAACAGCGCAAAAGAGTTAGGTTTGTCTTATATAAGAGATTTGCTCTCAAATATCGGCAAAGAAAAGCCCCCAAAAGACCCGGAAGTATTTTTCCAATCATTAAACAGTATAAAATCCCTTAATGATGAAATTAAAAATATCCTCGATGGAGCCAGAAAAGATTTGGGATATGACAAAGAGTACGACATGTGGGACTACTCAAGCAGTTTCGCCGATTCGTCTCAAAAAACATCGGCTACGGTCGGTCAAGGAACATTAACCATCAAAGACGTTGAAAATTCCAATGATTTGGATAAATTAAACCAAGACACCCAAAATATCAACAAACCTCTGTACGACAACAGCGTTGATTTAGAAGTAAAAAGCATCACCGGCGGCGCCATACCCTCCAATATCAAAAAGGTAGTTACAAATGCTTACGGTATCTCCGCAGTCATTGAAAATATTTTTGCAATTAACATTTTCGATACGATAAAAGGAGACGGGGTATTTGACACCATTGGCAATATCGGGTATTTCGTCGGCAATCTCAAATATTTAAAAGAGCTTCCGGGCGCCGTAAAATCAGGCGATATACCGCTCATAGACGATATATTTGAACGGGTAACGGCACACAAATAACAGCGCCCTCCCCTCCCCTGCAACAGCTTATTTTGATTTTGACCATTGCGCTCAACCAAAAATTTTTAGTTTGTATAAATAAAGTAAAATCACATTTTAGATTAAATCATAGTTTATCTATAGATTTAATATACTTATAAGAATTTTCGTAATAAAATTGAGCTTACAAAACTACATGGAGGTAGAGTATGAAAAGTATATTTTTACTGCGCGGTGCGCTTGTAACCGCGCTTTTTACCGTTGCCGCGATTGCGGCTGATTCGCTTGTATCCACAGAATGGCTTGCGAAAAATTTAAATAATCCGAAAGTAAGGATTATAGAAGTCAGCGTAAATCCCGGCGTATATGAGCGCGGACACATTCCCGGAGCGCTTAATTTCTCTTGGCATAGCGATTTGAACGATAAAGTCAATCGCGATATCGTAAGCAAAGAGGATTTTGAAAA
>JAIROK010000077.1 GCA_031257555.1 Campylobacteraceae bacterium
GTACTTTGCAGATATCACGCTCACTCCCGCAATCGCAGGTGCGGCTATGAGCATCAGCTCTGTAACCGTTGTACTGAATTCGTTGAGGCTTAGGGTGAAGAAATTTTGATGTGTTTGGAAGAGCTTTGGCAGTTCTAAATGTGCTTTCCATAATTATATTGTAGTTTCTCTCTACAGCTCTTCTTATCGAAAATTCTGTCATTTCACTTGCAAATTCGCTTCTGTATTCATGCATTTGCGTATGAAATTTTGATTTATCTCATTATATTTAGGGTAGTATTTCCTAAAGTCATCACCCGAAATAAATATGCAGTTACCACCTAAAAACTCTTTTTTATCTTTTCAGCAGAACTTGATTTGCCGCTTCCTGGTTATCCTCTTAAAGCAAAGGCTGTTTATTGGAAAAGTATGATGGTTTTTTATTTATTATTTTCTATCTCTTGTAATTTTTCAAACTCTTCATCTGCCTCTTTTTGTAATTGTATAGTTCTTTTACTATACGGTCTATTTTTATATTCTCATCTCTTATTCTGATAAGTTCATTTTTTACATTTTCATAATCAATGTATCGATGCTCTTATATTATTGAGAATATCACGACATATCATATCAACTATTTTGCTATCTTCTTTAGCTTTCTCATCGTCGTTTTCGACTACTCTTGAAAAGATACCATCTATATCAGATACTATCTCTCTTAGAACATCATATTCCATTGTTGTTACCATTTTTTGCTCCTCATGTTGAATTTATTTTTATATCTTTCATTCGTCTAAATATATATCACGCCAATTTACCTGCGTATTTTTTTGGCTCTATGAGTTTTGTAAACTTTACACAATACTGTCTCTATAAAAAATAATTTTGAATTATTACAACATTGAAAACTATAAAAATAAACCTAAATTGTGATCTTATTTTTCTATCTTTCTTTTCAAATATCTTTTTTTATTGGTGCTTTCATTTTAATGTTTTTTTCTATAGGTTTACAAGATTCGATAAATAAAACTATTAAATCAGTTTTGTTGTCACATCTAGGAATCGCCTTTTTTATAGCGCTTAAATTTAAATCGTAAGTAGCCTCTTTAGCAAGTTGATGTATAAATATTCACTCTGCTCTGCCATTGCCTTCTAAAAATGGGTGTAAATTATTTAATTTTATAAAAAAACTCTGCCAACTGTTTATTTATGTATATATCTTTTAAATAGTAAAAAATCAAAATTGCCTTTAATAGGATTATCTTGTAAAAAGCAACTTTTTGTGCAGTTATTATTTTTTTATATTTCAAATAATTCATCAAGATTATTTGCACTAACAAGATTTGAATCCAGCAATTTATTTGTATAAATAGACATTACAATCTTTTGAGCTGACTTACTTTAAACTTCTCAAATATCTTCAATTTTTCTTTTTCCAAAAGTATCATAATTATTACTTTCCGACATCTTTATTATAAAACTCTTCCATATTAAATTTTCTAAGATTCTTAATTCTTTAAAGTAAAAAATAATATTGTTATGTTAGGAAATTTGTTTATGCAAAAAATATTATTTTAGAAAGTTATGTTTTGAAATATAAATATTTAGCGTTGTAGGATTGCCACGTTATACTTCGCACTCCTCACAATTACAGGATAAGGAAAAATGTCATTAAATAATCTCTCCGTGCATTGTTATTAGGAATGAAACATGTAATTACACAAAAAGTCTGTTTTGGATTTTACTCCAAAACAGACCGGTAAATTTTACTCTACTTCAGCGTCTATGACATCGTCATCTTTTTTTGATGAAGCCTCATTTTTATTTTCGCCGCTATTTGCATTTTGCTCTTTTTTGTATATCTCTTCTGCCAGTTTATGACTTACTTCGGTCAAAGCTTTCACCTTAGCGTCGATCTCATCTTTGCCTGCGTTTTCATTTTTCAAAGTCTCTTTTAGTTCATTTAAAGCTTTTTCTATATTTGCTTTATCTTCGCTTCCGATATTCTCACCCAAATCTTTGAGAGATTTCTCTGTTTGGTGGATCAGAGCTTCAGCGCCGTTTCTAGCATCCACAACATCTTTTCTTTTTTTGTCTTCTTCTTTGTGGAGTTCGGCGTCTTTTACCATCTTCTCTATCTCTTTCTCATCAAGTCCTGAGCTTCCTGTGATTTTAATCTCTTGAGCTTTTCCGCTCGCTTTATCTTTGGCAGAAACCGTCAAAATTCCATTTGCATCTATATCAAATGTAACTTCTATCTGCGGGATTCCGCGCGGAGCGGCAGGAATGCCCTCAAGGTTAAATTGACCCAAAGACTTGTTATCTTTGGCAAAATCCCTCTCGCCTTGCAATACATGTATCGTAACTGCCGGTTGATTGTCTTCTGCCGTTGAGAAAACTTGAGTTTTTTTAGCAGGAATCGTTGTGCCTTTATCTATGAGCTTTGTCATAACTCCGCCAAGAGTCTCTATGCCAAGGCTAAGCGGCGTAACGTCCAAAAGCAATACGTCTTTAACGTCGCCCTTGATAACTCCGCCTTGAATCGCCGCGCCGATTGCTACGACTTCATCCGGGTTTACCGATTTGTTCAGCTCTTTGCCGAAAAACGCTTTAACTTTATCCTGTACAAACGGGACTCTTGTGGAACCGCCTACCATAACTATCTCTTTGATGTCCGTTTTTGATACGCCTGAGTCTTTTATAACCTCTTTTATTTTATC
>JAIROK010000083.1 GCA_031257555.1 Campylobacteraceae bacterium
GTACTTGTCTGCGTGGGCATAGGAGAAAGCATACAAAAAGCGCGCGATAATGCGTATGATTTGACAAAAAAAATCTCATATGAAGGCGCTAAATTTAGAAACGATATCGCATATCAGGCTCTTAAATGACAGAAGAAGAGTTGGTTAGAAAATTTGAGAGCGAAAAGATTACTCTGGCGCCTTTTAGTAAGCGTTTCGTTGCTTATGCTATAGATGATTTTATAGTTGCTGTTTTAGCGTTTATGGCTTTTGCAAGCATTATATCGGAAGCAAGTTCAAGCGAAGAGAGTTTGCGAATGGTGTTTGAGTATTTAACTCCTTATTTTATAATTATAAAAATTGCTTATCAGACGATTTTTGTCTATCTGTATGGGGCGACTATTGGTAAAATAACAGTAAAAATACGTATTATTTATATTTATAGTGCCAAAAAGCCTGATTTTTATATTTCATTTATTCGTTCTGTTGCTCGCATAGTGAGTGAAGCCATTTTGTTTATAGGATTTTTATGGGCATTTAATAGCAATAAAAAGCAAACTTGGCAGGACGTAGCAGCCCAGACATTGGTAGTTAATGCATAAAATTGTATTTATATTATCATTTTTTTGCATCTATGTTTTTGCAGATATACAAAATGTACAGGTATTGTCAGAAGACTTTAGCGATAAAGACGGTATTATATATGCAAATAAAGATGTTATGGTATATTCCGAGCACTATTTGATAACGGCAAATAGCGCAAAATATGATAGCAATACAAAAGATTTAGAGCTTTTTGGTAATGTAAATATTATACAAGGTTCTGAAAATATAGCAAGAAGTGAGTATCTTTTTGTAAATCTTGAAAAAGATTTAGGTAACTTTTCAAACTTTTTTTTCTTTAATCAAGACAGTAAGCTTTGGGTAAGATGCGATTATGCTACGATGAATCCCAAATATTACATTACAAAAGATGCCGTGACTTCAAGCTGCGATATAGAAAAACCGGATTGGAAAATAGGTTTTTCAAAAAGTGAATTAAATAGAAACAGCAGCTTTTTACATGTATACAATGCACTTTTTTATATAAAAGATATCCCTGTTTTTTACATGCCTTACTTTGCATTTCCAACTGATAAAACAAGGCGCACCGGACTTTTGCGTCCTGAGATAGGATATGTGAGTGATGAGAGTGTTTTTTATATGCAGCCCTTTTATATTGCGCCGTATGACGAGTGGGATTTGGAGATTGATCCGCAGTTGAGAGTAAAAAGAGGTATTGGAGCGTATTCGACTTTGCGCTTTACGGACTCTTTATATTCAAACGGATATTTCACAGCAGGATTCTTCAGAGAAGGAGAGAGCTATATGAAAAAGGAAGATTTAAAACACAAAACGCATTATGGGTTTGATCTGTTTTACGACAGAAGTTCACTATTTTTTGAAAATTTTAAAGAAGGCACAGAAGATGGTTTGAGGTTAGATTTTAAATATCTAAACGATGTGGACTACTTAAATCTTAAAACTGCAACACCGGAAATATCTAGTAGACTTGTAACATCAAAATTGAACTATTTTTTAAAAAATGAAAATAATTATTTTGGCTTATATGCTAAATATTTTATAGATACAGATTCGGTCGATAATGATAAAACATTACAAGAATTGCCATCTGTACAATATCGTAAATTTTTAAATTCTTTTTTAGTGAACAATCTGAAATATTCCGTAGATTTACAATATCACAATTATTATAGGGAAGTCGGCATTAAAGCCAGACAGTTTGAATTGCAGCTGCCAATAACTTTTTATTGGAGCATATTTGATGATTACATAAAAGGAAGTTTGTCGGAAAATATATATATGATGAGAATTGATTATGACAATTTTGGCAGTATTTCTAAAGATTACGGACAATACTTAAGGAATTATCATATTTTATCTGCATATACGGATTTAGCAAAAGCGTATAAAGGATTTTTCCATAAAATATATTTAGGTATGGAGTATGTAATCCCAAGCTTTGATGATAAAGACGGATATCTTGATAGCGATGAATTTGTGCCTATAAACACAGAAGAAAAACAAATAGCTTTGAAATTCAAACAGTATTTTTATGATGGTAATGGACAAAAACGGCTCATTCATTCGTTAAAACAGCCGTACTATTTTGAAAATGAGAGATATGTTTATGCGCCGCTTGAAAACAGAATAGAGGTAAATCTGCCTTTTGGTATCTTTTTGTCAAATGAGTTGCAATACTCTCATAAAAATAATAATATAGTCAAATCACTAACATATACTTCATATGATGATGATAAATACAAAATGTATCTTTCTCATACTTATAATAAAAATGAAAACAATAACTACCTTGCATTAAATCTTGAGGGTAAGATATTTAATCACAGCTCTGTTTTTGCAGAATTTCAGTATGATATCGACGATAGTTTTACAAAGTCATGGAATGTGGGTTTTTCGCAGAAAAAAAGGTGTTGGGATTATAAAATCATGTATAAAGAAGACATTACACCAAAACTTGCAAGTTCAGGCAAATCAAGTGCAATTGACAAAAAAGGGGTTTATCTGCTTTTTAATCTTTATCCGTTAGGCGGTGTAAAATACGAATATTCTACCGCGAATTCAAAAGAGTTATAAGGAAGTTTTTTGGTATCTGTGATATTTGAATCTCGTCTGGAAGCTGCTGAAAAGATATTTGAAATTTTGCCGATAAAACAGATGCAAGATGAAGATTGGATATTATTATCGCTTTCGTTGAATTCTGTTTTGATTGTTGATTATATATCAAGAAAGAGTGGTTTAGATTATGATATTTTATTTAGTGAACCTATTTTTGCACCCAACAATCCAGCATGTATGATAGCTATAGTAAGTGAGAATGAAGAGATAATAATGCATGATGCTCTTGTGGAGTCATTTGGAATAAATCTCGATTTTATTTATGGAGAGGCTAAAAGAAAATATGAGGAGAGTATATTAAAAAATATATACAAGTACAGGAAAGGCGCTTCATTGCCTTTGCTGACAGGCAGAAACGTTTTGCTTGTAGATGATGGTTGTGAAAGCGGCATTAGAGCTCTTGTGTCGCTAAAAACAGTTATTGCCGAACATGTAAAGTCGGCTTCGTTTGCTGTGCCGATTATCGCACAAAATACCGCTTCAATGCTTGACAATGAGACAGATGGGCTTTTTTGTTTTAGCAGGATTGCAAATTTTGTAAATACGGATTTTTATTACAAAAAAGAGAATGAGTTTAACCAAGATGAGATTTTAAAAATTTTAGAATCCAATAAGCATTACATATCGTTTCAAAAATCACAAGGAGATGAATAGATGGAATATAAGATAGAGATTAACAATCAAGAAGAGATTTATGATATCGGCAGCGTTGCAAAACATGCCGCAGGAGCAGCGCTTTTAAGAGTTAAAAATACTGTTGTTTTGGCTACAGTGTCAAGAGATGATACGCCTGCTGATGAGGATTTTTTGCCTTTGACTGTTAATTATATAGAAAAGAGTTACGCTTCGGGTAAAATTCCCGGAGGTTATGTAAAAAGAGAGACAAAGCCTGGCGATTTTGAGACGCTTACCTCAAGGATTATAGATAGAAGCTTAAGACCGCTTTTCCCAAAAGGTTACGCATATCCTACGCAGATAGTCGTTTTTGTATTAAGCTGCGATCCTGAAGTGGATTTGCAAACAACCGCGCTTAATGCCGCAAGTGCCGCGCTGTATCTATCCGATATTCCTGTAAATAAGTGCGTAAGCGGCGTGAGAATAGGAAAAATAAACGGAGAGCTGGTTGTAAATCCCGCAAATTCCGAACTTAAAAACAGCACGCTTGACCTGTATGTCGCAGGTACAAAAGACGAGCTTTTGATGATAGAGATGAGAGCAGTATCGTCATTAAAAGATAATGAGCAGTCTGTAAACGAGATGAGCGAAGAGGAGATGGTAGATGCTATCAACTTTGCTTCGGGAAAGATTTCAGATGCTGCAAATTTATATGAGCATGTTTTTGCCTCTTTGAAAAAAGAAGATGCCAAATTAGAATACAAAGCCTCTGTTTTAGATGAAAATATATATCAGTATATCAAAGAAAATTATAAATCAAATGTCTATAATGCTCTTACACAGATGGCAAAATCAGAGCGTGCGCTTGAGCTTAAAAAAGTGCTTGAGCTGATTGTACAAGATGAAGCTGCTAAAGAGTGGGATAAAGATATAATTAAAAATGCGCTTGAAGCTTTTAAGCATAACGTAGTAAGAGAGATGATAGTAAAGGGTAGAACTAGAGCCGATGGAAGAGGATTGAAAGATGTAAGAACGATATCCATAGCCACAAATGTGCTTCCAAATACTCACGGTTCGTGCCTTTTTAGCAGAGGTCAGACGCAGGCTTTAGCGGTAGTTACTTTAGGCAGCGATCAAGATGCGCAGACATATGATCTTCTAACTGAAAGAGCGCCAAGCGTGGATAAGTTTATGGTGAATTATAATTTTCCCGGATTTTCCGTAGGAGAGGCGAGCCCTTTAAGATCACCCGGACGAAGAGAGTTGGGTCATGGCAATCTTGCCAAAAGAGCGTTGGAGCCTACGATAAGTAAAAACAGCTTATATACGATAAGACTTGTTTCAGAAATATTGGAGTCCAACGGTTCATCTTCCATGGCTACGGTATGCGGCGGCGCGCTGGCGTTAAGAGCTGCCGGCGTTGAGACGCAAAAACTTGTTGCAGGCGTTGCTATGGGGCTTGTTTTTGAAGACGGGGATTATGCGATACTCACCGACATCATGGGGCTTGAAGATCATGACGGCGATATGGACTTCAAAGTAGCTGGTACAAAAGACGGTATAACTGCTTTGCAGATGGATATAAAATTGGGAGGCATTGCACCTGAAATCCTTAAAGAGGCTCTATATCAAGCAAAAGAGGGTAGAGAGCACATCTTGAACTTAATGGAAGAGGCGGCTTCAAAGATAGTTATCAACGAGAAGATTTTGCCGAAATTTGAAGTTTTTAAAGTAGATGCGAGCAAAATGGTAGATATCATTGGGCAGGGCGGCAAAACGATAAGGGAAATCATAGAAAAATATAGCGTTGCGATCGACCTTGACAGAGAAAACGGCGATGTGAAGCTATCCGGTATCAATAGACTTCAAGTTGATGCGGCGAAAGAGCATATTTTAGGCATTGTCAAAAATGCCGGTAGTGGGAGAGGATTTGATAAGCGCGGCGGCGGACACGATAGGGACCATAAAGCTAAAATCGTAGAGTTTGAAAAAGGTGCCGTGATTGAAGGTGTTGTCAAAAGAGTAACCGATTTTGGTGCGTTTATAGGGCTTCCGGGCGATATTGACGGGCTTTTGCATATATCAAAATTGGCTGAAGGCAGAGTAGATAAAGTAACGGATATAGTAAATGTCGGCGACAAAGTAAAAGTAAAAGTATTGTTTCAAAAGGGACCTAAAATAGAGCTGGGATTGGAGAGTAAAGAGTAAAATTTAAAGCATTATATATAAAATGCTGTTTTGACGTAAAATTTTATACATGGGCGGATATTTTTATTTACATGTAGGGAACAATAACGGAGATTTAATTGCTTCCTACTTTCTCCGTCATTGCGAGTGACCAACGGGAGCGCGGCAATCCAAAATACCAAAAACCTTAAATCTATTCTCATGCAATAAATAAAAACATTAACTGTTTTATTCTATTTATGTTATCA
>JAIROK010000135.1 GCA_031257555.1 Campylobacteraceae bacterium
TTTTGGAAATTTGTATATCCATAGTTTGTCTATCTCCTTAATAATAGAGATGGATTTTATCCCATTTTTGCAAATAGTATCTTTAAAATAGCGCGGCTTTTTAAGCAAAAAGAAAAAACAGCAAAAAATATTTTAATCTTTTAGCTTTTTATAGTGTAAAACATTATATAATTACGACTTTCATAAGGACCGTTAGCTCAGATGGTAGAGCAGTTGACTCTTAATCAATTGGTCGTAGGTTCGACTCCTACACGGTCCACCACGATATCTTTGCAAAATTTTATTCTAAAACAAGAGTCATTTTTTCAAAATTGCCGCCATAAAAGAGTACATGCTTTACATCTTTAATTGACCGGCATAAAATTACATATTTCTCTTTTATAGCGTTATCTTGCTAAATTCGTATACATCACTTGTCTGTTTATCCAAATTTTTAAATGCGACGCTTAGCATCAGCTTTATCCTGTTTAGCTGATTAACCGCTGAAGAACCGGGGTCGTAGTCGATAGCCGCGATATTTGCCTGTGGATAGTTCTCTTTCAGAGCTTTTATTGCACCTTTGCCGGTTATATGATTTGGCAAGCATGCAAATGGCTGCATGCAGATGATATTTGGTACGCCATCTTGTATTAAATGCACCATCTCCGCAGTCAAGAACCACCCTTCGCCTGTTTGATTTCCGCGTGAGAGGATAGGTGCGGCTCCAAATGCCAATTCATCTATCTTAGCCGGCGCTGTAAAACGATTGCTTTGTCTTAAAAACTTTTTAGCTTGCTTTCTGTAAAACTCTACAGTTTGAACGAAAGCCTTTCCTGCAAGAGCGGCAAGAGCTCCTCTTGATAAGTATTTGTGATTAAAATCATAACCATAAGCGCAGTATAGCAAAAAGTCAGTAATTCCTGGCATTACGGCTTCGCAACCCTCTTTTTCTATAATGCTTACTATATCGTTATTTGCAGTAGGGTGATATTTGACCAATATTTCACCGACAAGTCCTACGCGCGGTTTTTTAATGTCAAGCAATGGAAGGTTGTCAAAATCATGAATCATATCTTCGATATTTTTGTTAAATATTTTAAATTTAGCCTCTTTTAAAGACTCTTTGCAACGTTCAGACCATTTGTAAAAGAGTTCATCTGCGGAACCTTTGACTTGTTCATAAGGTCTTGTTCTAAAGAGCGTTTGCATCAAAACATCACCATAAACGCAGCTCATTATCAGGCGGTTCAACAGTGGAAGGGATAAGTTAAATCCTTCATTTTTCTCCATGCCGAGCATATTAAAAGAGACAACAGGAACTTGAGGAAATCCTGCGTCTGCCAAAGCTTTTCTAAGATATGCTATATAATTTGTGGCTCTGCATCCGCCTCCTGTTTGAACCATCATGACAGCTGTTTTATTGATGTCATGTTTGCCGGACTTTAACTCATTTATGATTTGCCCTATAGCGATAATAGATGGATAGCAAGCATCATTATTTACATACTTTAATCCATCGTCTATCGCATTTTCTCCAACATGTTCCAATAATTTGAGATTGTGTCCGCATGCTTTAAAGCAACTTTCTAAAAATTGGAAATGTATCGGTGACATTTGCGGAGCTATGATAGTGTATCCATCTTCTCTCATCTGTTTGGTAAATGCAACTTTTATATATTTTGGTTCAGTGCTAAAGCTCATTTTTGTAAAATCGATACTTTTTTCACGTTCGCGCAAAGCTGCTTTTAAAGACCGGATTCTGATCTTTACTGCTCCTAAGTTATTTACTTCGTCTATTTTTATACAAGTATAAATCTTGTTTTTTTGTTCCAATAATTCTTGCACTTGATCTGTCGTAACAGAGTCTATCCCGCACCCAAAAGAGTTTAATTGTATGATATCAAGAAAATTATGCTTGCTGGCAAAAGAGGCAGCTCGATATAATCTTGCATGATAAGTCCACTGATCTACTACCCTTAAAGGGGTTTCCAAATCTCCTGCATGAGATACGCTGTCTTCTGTTAGAACTGCCATTCCAAGAGAGGTGACAACTTGTGGAATTCCATGATGAATTTCCGGATCAAGATGGTAAGGGCGACCTGAAAGTATGATGCCATGAGTATTTGTTTTCTTTAAAAACTCGATAGTCTCTTCACCTTTTTGGCGCAGATCTCTTTTGAAATTTAACTGTTCTTCCCATGCGGCATTTAATGATGTTCTGATAAGTGCGGCTGGTATGCCGACAGGTTTAAATACGTCAATTAGCCTTAATATCAATTTATCTTTGTTTTCCAAAGACAAAAACGGCTGAATATATTTTATATTTTTCTCTTTTAGCAAATCGATATTGTTTCTAATTTGCTCTGGATACGAGATGACAATTGGGCAGTTATAGTGTTCATGCGAATCGCTAAACTCTTTTTGCTCATAAGTTACACAAGGATAAAATATAGTTTCTACACCTTTTTCTATGAGATTTATAATATGTCCGTGAACTAATTTTGCCGGATAACAAATGGAATCTGAAGGCAGTGTATCAAATCCTTTTTCAAGCATAGCTTTTGAGGAGTCGTCTGAAAGAACAACCTCAAAACCGATATTTGTCAAAAATGTAAACCAAAGAGGGTAATTTTCATACATATTTAAAGCACGCGGAATGCCTATCTTTCCAAGTTTTGCATTAGTGTTTGGTTTGTATGAAAACAGTCTTTTATATTTATAATCATAAAGATTAGGCAAAGAAAAGCCGGAATTTACTTTTCCTGCTCCTCTTTCGCATCTGTTGCCGGTTATGAATTTTCTGCCGTCTGCGAAGCGGTTTAATGTCATTGCGCAAGAGTTTGAACAAGCATTGCATCTTAGCATGGTATGTTTTATTGTAAAATCTTGCAATGTTTTTGTTTGAAGCAGTGTTGTTGTATCTACTCCGTTAAATCTCTCTTTTGCAAGCAATGCGGCTCCAAAAGCCCCCATGAGACCTGCAATTTTTGGTCTTATAACCTCTCTTTTAGAGATAAGCTCAAATGCCCTTAAAACAGAATCATTATAAAAAGTTCCGCCTTGAACTATGATATTTTTACCCAAATCTTCCGGATTTTTAAGTTTTATCACTTTGATGAGTGCATTTTTAATGACAGCATATGAGAGTCCTGCTGAAATGTTAGCTACGCCAGAACCCTCTTTTTGCGCTTGCTTCACACTTGAATTCATGAAAACAGTGCAGCGCGAACCTAAATCACAAGGATTTTTTGAATCAAGAGCTGCTTTGCCAAATTCATCTACTTGCATATTTACAGAATGGGCGAAAGTCTCTATGAACGAACCGCATCCTGATGAGCAAGCCTCATTTAATAAAATAGTATCAATTGTGCCGTTTTTTATGCGGACATATTTCATGTCTTGTCCGCCGATATCAACGATACAATCAACATCTTTCATAAAAAAGCTCGCAGCTTTATAATGAGCTATTGTTTCAACTTCAGATGTATCTATTTTGTAAGCCTCTTTTGTTAATGTCTCACCGTATCCCGTGACGCAAGAATATGCTATTTTTGCATTCAATGGGAGTTTTGCATAAATTTGACTCAAGATGTTTTTTACAATTTTTAATGGCTCACCCTCATTGCTTCCATAAAATTCATACAATATCTCATTATTATCGCTTAAAAGTACGGCTTTTGTTGTAGTCGAACCGCAGTCAAGACCAAAAAATGCATTACCTTTGTAGCTTTCTAAATCTACTCTTTTAACATCAGCTTTGTTATGCCTGTTTATAAAATCATTTTTTTCTTTGTCGTCCAAGAAAAGCGCTCTTAGCGTATTTATGGAACCTGTACTATTTAATGTTAGATTTTCAAAGAGATTTATAATCTCCTGGAGAGTTAATGTTTTGTCGGTAAAAAGAGCCGCCCCTAATGCTACAAAAAGTTCACTATGGTTGGGTTTTACGATATTTTCATCTTTAATTTCCAAAATATCGACAAATCTTTTTTTTAGTTCACTTAAAAAATTTAACGGACCACCCAAAAATACAACATTTCCTCTTATTTTTCTTCCGCATGAAAGTCCGCTTATAGTTTGATTGGCGACTGCTTGAAATATTGAAAGAGCAATATCGCCTTTATCAACTCCTTCATTTAATAAAGGCTGAACGTCTGTTTTAGCAAAAACACCGCATCGTGCGGCTATCGGATAGATATTTTTTCCATTTTTTGCTAATTCATTTAAACCGTTTGCGTCTGTTTTCAAAAGAGTTGCCATTTGGTCTATAAAAGCTCCGGTGCCGCCTGCGCAAGTACCGTTCATACGCTGTTCTATGCCGTTTGTAAAAAATGTGATTTTTGCATCTTCACCGCCAAGCTCCACACTGACATCAGTCTGCGGTATAAAATATTCTACTGCTTTAGCGCACGCTATGACTTCTTGAACGAATGGAATGCCGGTTATATGTGCAATGTCCATTCCGCCGCTTCCTGCTATTGTTATCGTTGCATTAATAGATGGGGAATAAAATCGGCAGTTTTTCAAATCTTTTATGCATTTTATGATGCACTTACGAACTTCGGAGTGATGTCTTATATATATATTATGGAGCAAATTTTGATTATAATCAAGTACTACAAGCTTAACAGTAGTGGAACCCACATCAATTCCAATATGAAGCGCTTGTGGCTGATTTTGTATGCTCATTTTTTGTCCCTTTTGCACAAAAAGTAAACTTATATTATACTAGAAAAACAATATTTTTTATATTAAAAGTGTTTTTATTTTATATTTAGTGTAATTTTTTTACAAATATGCAAGATTTATCTACTTACAAGTTTTTTATGTTTTTATGATAAAATATAAACTTTATTTGATTTCATATGACGGAAGCAAGTCATATATATTATACGGTAAAATATCATTGTGCAATTACAAAAAATCGATAAGCCAAGATCAAAAGGTTTTTAAATGTTCAAAAGATTTAGAAGAGTTAGATTAAATCCTATTATCAGGGATCTTGTAAAAGAGAGCAGGGTAGAGATTGGAGATTTTATCTATCCGCTTTTTGTTAAAGAGGGCAGAGGCGTAAAAAAAGAGATAGCTTCAATGCCCGGCGTTTTTCAAATGAGCATTGATGAAATCATAAAAGAGTGCGAAGAGCTTTTAAGGCTTGGTTTAAACAAGATATTGCTTTTTGGCATTCCTGA
>JAIROK010000026.1 GCA_031257555.1 Campylobacteraceae bacterium
AGCTTTTCGTTGTATTTTATCTCTCTTTTTAGCTGTTTTTGAGCGCCGCTTTCGCTATCATGCAACATTTTTATGCACAAAGAGTCGTTCTTCGGATGAATATAACATTTCTTATCCTGTCCGCTACCAATAAACTCTTTTTCGCTTAAAATAACATCGTATATTTTAGTATTGTTACACAATATAAAGTTACCTCCAAAAATAAAAAATTGGGGCATTGTAGCATAATTTTAAAATAAAAATATTAAATTAATTCAAAAAAATCGGCTCTATCATGACGCCAATAGCGTTTTACTGTGCTTATTAATTTTTATGGCAGTGAAATCTTGATTGTATATTTTAGTTTTTTAATCTCAAAAATTGGAAAGATAATATCTCTTACGGTTTTAGATAGTGAAAATATTTTTGTAATACCAAAAGAGATATCAGCTTTTCGCGCTTTTTGTCCCAAAACTGTTCAATAAATTTATGTGCGTTTTCTATAATTTTTAAAGCTTCATTGGTATGTTTTATATAATAATTTAATTTCTCTTCCAAATCGGAATAATCTTTTTTGATTTCAATGTAGTGATAATCCCCGATAAGCTCTCCTTCCATAAACCATGTTTCATAAGTTGGTTTAGGCATAACGGCTATGGAATTTGACGACATTACCCATTTCAAATTTGTCGCCACATCATTTCCCTCAAGACATAAAATAAACTTAAAATCCAAATGTCTGCCGATAGTCATATGTTTAACAATCCACTCGGGATGTTTTGCGTGACGCTTATTCGTTTGTCCCAAATCGCACATTGGGTGATTAAAATACATCTCCCAAAACTTCACGCGGTGCGGCTGACAAACGGCAAGCCGTCCTACCAATTTATCCTTTTTTCTTCAAATCTTTTCTTATCTTTTACAAACATAAAATGTCTTACTTTATCTAAATTCAAAAGCACAGAGTTCTTGTTGCCTCCCCCTCACAAATCGGTCTGCTTTTTACTATCGAAGGGATTTTTGGGATATCCGTCACATCGCCAAACACGCTTGAAAAATAGTTATCTTTTGGAAAATAGCGCATATGCTCGTATATATCAAAAAAATAGACATGCGGTCTTAGTTTTACCCTTAATTTAAACTCTTTTATCTTAACCATATCTGCATCTTTATAAAATTCACCATCTAATTTATTATAATAATTAACGCGTTTTATTATATGGTCTCTATCGTATTTATCTAATTTTGATAACCCATGATGAAGCTGCCGCCTAAATATAAAATTTGGCAAAAGATAGTATAAAAAATTCTTTGCAAAATAATAAAATTTGCTATTTCTATACACAATGAAATCGATAATCTTCATTTCAAACTTTCATAAAATTAAACTATTATGCTTTAAGAAACATATCATATTTATAATTTTAGCTCCTATAAAATTTTGGACAATTTTCCCTTAGCCGTTGCAATGATTGTGATATTTTTATTCTTAATTTAAACAACCAACGTGGATACAAACAAACGCGTTTATAAAATTTATAATTATATGCGATTGGAGTTTTGATGTCTTTTTTCAAATCAAACGAGCGAAAGATTTTTCTGCATTCATTATAAAAATTTTCATATTCCAAAGAGTCGTTATATCTGCGTAAATTAGAACTTAACAAGCGTAATGATATTACTTCAAATTGTATTTCATCATAAATTTTCAATCGCTCTAACTCTTTTTTTATAAACGCAACAGAATGAAATGCGCGAGAATACATGGATATTTTTTTAGACAATGAGTTATCCCGTTGTACATAATCATACCCGATAAAATCCAGCCAATAAAAATATTTAGCGGCAAGAAGTGCGCAAACAGTTAATGGAGCGTCATCTAAAATAGTGCGGGGAATTGGCGGCAGGTTTAAATTTTCCAAAAAATCTCTTTTAAAGCATTTGTTCCAAACCGCCAACGCTGTCATTATATTCTCTTCAGAACTTTTGCGAATGCCGGATTCTCCTCTATTGTTATATGCCACTCTTTTATGCTTTGTATCTTCATAAACCCAATCAAAATTAAACTCTATAATATTTATATCAGGATTATTTTGAATAACTTCATTTAATTCTCTAAAAAGTCCTTCTTTATACCGGTCGTCACTGTCTAAAAACAAAATCCACTCATTTTTTGCAAATTTTAACCCCTCTTCACGAACCGTACTAAGCCCCCTATTGATTTCGCATTTAATGAATTTTATATGTTTATTGTCATGGAGCGCAATATACTCTTCAATCTTTTGAGCGGTATTATCCGTTGAAGCATCATCTACAATTATAACTTCATAATTATTATAATCTTGCTCAAATATAGAATCCAATGCCTTAACAACATAGCTTTGAACATTAAAAGTTGGAACGATTACGGAAAACGAAGCGTTTTTCATACATATGCCTTTTTATAAATTATATTTTGCACATCATCAACAAATCTTAGTATATTGCACATTTTTTGCCAACTCAATATTTTTATCTTATCTGCTGTTTTGGTACGGTCTGCAACCAAAATAACTTAAATTTTGTAAAGTTTCTTATTTTTACAATTGGAGAAATTATATTATATACTTTATTAGATTTAACCCAATCTATCTACGCAATAAAGGCATCATTTTTGAAAAATATTTGCATAAAATCGCTATTTTGTCAATGATAGTCTTTTTGGAGTTTCTCTCTAATTCGTCGGTTATGCGTTCCAACTCTTGCATTGAACTCATATCTATATTTTGAGATATTCTGTCTATGGCATTTTTTATGATAGCGCTTTTTAGTTTATCTATATTCACCGCTTTTGGATTCCAGCCAAGCCATACCATATCTTTTGGGTGATATATAGGTAAAATTCCATGCAGTACGTCAAATCTTTCATTGTCGCCGTCTTCATGGATAAATACAACAGGGATCCCCAAAGCTACGCATGGCATTGCAACGTGGAGTCTTGAAGTGATAACAAGAGCGGCTTCATCGCGGTATCTATCTAAAATCCTGCGTGCCTGCCGTTCAAACTCCATAGCTCCCTCCCAACTTACAGGATATTGGTTCCAATAATAAAAATGCGTTATGCTCATATCTGCCGTATCTTTAATCTTTTGCGGCAATTTTTTCATGGCTTTTTTTGTCAAATCTACAACAAAAACTTTGCCGTTTTTGGGCGTTTTTGTGCGCGTATCAAATGTCAGCGTCATACAGCCGGAAAAATAAGCTTTCAATCCAAGCTTTTGTAAAAATCTCATAGTGTTTCTATCGCGGCATCCTATAGGTTCAAAAGGTTTCATTTTAAGGTAAATTTTTTCTGCTGTAAATTTTTCACGCGTATCGTTTAACATACTTAAGTGAAACCCTATAAATACAGGTTCTATATTATCACTCCAAGGAAGCGGAAAAGTATCTGCACAGTGACCAAACCATGCCTGCATAACCAAACAACATGGTTCACCGGAATATGTACTTATATCGTCTCTATTTACAAGCAGGAGATTGTCGGATTTTACCCCCACCCCCCCATTTTCCCATAAATATTTTCCACAGCCAAACTTTGCATAGGATCTCCGATATTGCCAACCCATAATGAAGAATTGGAACAATCCTGTGCGGCATATTTATATTGATTAAAAATTCTTGCATACTGCTTTGACATATTGATATCTCCAATATTTTTTAAAGTATAATATTAAATCATAAAAAATTTTAGTAATTATATTTTATTAATATTTAAAAGTCACTTCATATATACGACAGTATGGCATTTTGTATGTGCGCTTAACACACTGCAGTTATATTCACTTTTTGTTTTGGAGATTTCTGGTTAAAAAGATGTTGTTTATCAAAATTTCCCATTTGATTTATATAGATAATATAATTTTACATATTTATTCATCGTGTAAGAGTAGTGGCTTATTGATAAAATCCAGCCTATTTTACCATCCAAAAATCCACCCTGCATAAAATAGACCTTTATAAATGCCCAAAGCGGTCTTAAAATAATATCCCTGAAAAAATAGCATTTTTTACCCTGCGCTATATAGTTTTGTGCCGCGATTGTAGA
>JAIROK010000050.1 GCA_031257555.1 Campylobacteraceae bacterium
CACGCGCTGTTTTTATTGGCGTTCATGTTCTTTTTGTCGTCTTTGATACTGTTGATACCGCTTTGCGCACTTTCTGCCATACTTGTGGTGGTAGCTTGGAATATGAGCGAATTTCACCATTTCAAAGCGATATTACTAAACTCCGAAAGACACGATGTTATCGTGCTTGTAACTACATTTTCTTTGACGGTGTTTATTGACCTTAATACCGGCGTTCAAACGGGAATCATGATGGCGGCACTGCTTTTTATCAAGCGCATGATAGACGTAACACAGATAACAAACAAAAAAGCCGCCATAAAAGATTTGGATTTTGACGCGGTAAATTATGACGAAGAGCTTGATGATGCGGACGCTTTGTCCAAAAAACATGTACCCGAGGGCGTAGAGGTTTACGAGATAGGAGGACCGTTCTTTTTTGGCATAGCAGACAAATTAAAAGGCGTATTGGACGTAGTCTCAACTCCTCCCAAAGTCTTTATACTAAGAATGAGAAAAGTGCCGATGATGGACGAGACGGGATACCACGCACTGGAGGAGTTTTATGACATGTGCAGAGCGAAAAACAGTATCCTAATACTTTCAGGCGTGTCAAAAGAGATAAAAAAGCGGCTTGAGAGAAAAGGAATGGATAAACTTTTGGGCGCGCAAAATATTACAAGTCATATTGACGCCGCGCTTATCCGCGCCTCAGAAGTTTTAGGGTTAAATAGTGATAATATTCCAAATCACTAAATTGCTAAAGGACTGTAAATGCAAAGAAAGCATATATATAATCCAAATTCTGACGAGAGCTTAAACAACCGCAGGATTTTCGGGGGCAATCCGCACGGCATCTTAAATTTCACAAAAGCGAAATATACATGGGCGCTGAAACTTTGGGATGTCATGGAGGCAAACACTTGGTTTCCGCGAGAAGTTGATACGACAAACGACGTGGTGGATTACAACAAAAATCTTACGGTTTCCGAAAAACGCATGTATGATTTGGTCTGGTCGCAGTTAATCAGCATGGACAGCTTCCAAACCAATAATTTAGCCGACAATATCAACCCATACATCACCGCTCCGGAAGTAAATGCCTGTCTCGCGCGCCAAGCGTACGAAGAGGCAAACCACTCAAAATCTTATGCCGTCATGGCGGAAGCTATCTGCGACAATACCGACTTGATATACGAAATGGAAAAACATGACGATATCTTGCGCAAAAAAAACAACTATATCTCAAGCGTATATGAGCAGTTAGCGGGCGATGTAACCGAAGAGAAGATAGTGCTTGCGATGTTCGCAAATCAGATATTGGAAGGTCTCTATTTTTACGCGGGATTTGCTTCTATATACTCTTTAGCACGTGCGGGCAAGATGCTTGGCAGTGCGCAAATGATAAGATTTATCCAACGCGATGAGATAACTCACCTGCTGCTTTTTCAAAACATGATAAACAGCGTCCAAAAAGAGCGTCCCGAACTCTTCACAAAAGAGCTTAAAGATAAAGTTTATGAAATGTTCAAAACCGCAGGAGCCTTGGAGATAGAGTGGGGCAAATACATCACGCAAAATCAAATCATGGGATTCACAGACGATATAATAGAACAGTATATACAGTATTTGATAGATGAGAGATTGAAAGCTGTGGGATTTGAAAAACTCTACAATGTCAAACACCCTATAAAATGGGTAGACGATTTTTCACGTTTTAACGACCAAAAGACAAACTTTTTTGAGGGAAATGTCAGTAACTACAGCAAAGGAAGCCTCTCTTTTGATGATTTTTAAGTGTGTATAAATGAGTGAATTTAACTCCAAAATCATAGCGCAAAAGTGCCAAAAATTAGCAGATGAGATATCCGCATGGGTACAGCTTGATAAAGATTTGTACAATGCGTTTGCAAGCGTGGAGAGGGAGATCTTTACTCCCAAAGGCTTTAAACACCAAGCTTACAAGCTTGACCCGCTTCCTTTATCGCAAGACCAATGGATAAGTTCGCCTTTGACGGTTGCTAAAATGACTTTGGCGCTGGAGATAGATAAAAGTGTGGACTCTGTGCTGGAGATTGGCTGCGGAAGCGGCTATCAAGCGGCTATTTTATCAAAAATTATAAGAAGAGTTTTTACCATAGAGAGGATTGAGCCTTTGCTTTTGGAAGCCAAAAAATGCTTCAAAACACTTGGAATTTCAAATATACACACAAGGTTTGACGACGGGCAAAAAGGCTGGAGGGATTACGCTCCATACGACAGGATACTGCTCTCTGCGTCCATCAAAGAGATACCTCAAGCCTTGTTTGATCAGCTTAGCGAAGGCGGCATTTTAGCAGCACCCATGGAGATATCCTCATCATCTTCAGAACAAGGCGTTTCGCAGCTAATCACACAATTTATAAAAACAAAAAACGGTATAAGGATAAAAACTTTGGAAGAGTGCTTGTTTGTGCCGATACTAAACGGAATAAGCAGATAAAAAACAAAGATATTCATATTTTAAATTTGACAACTCTCCTTTTGATTTTACACTCTGTCCTTTCACCATTTTGCCATTGCAATAACATGACAGGCAAAACATGGCAATCTAAGCGGCAAGCAATCCATACAAATAAAACAAAACAATTTAAAAGATCATATCAAACGACTTTTTCTCTAAAATGTCATACACAGTTAAAACAAAAACCATTTTGGATTGGCGCATTATCGCCGGCAACGATAAGTAAAATTTAATTATTTGTATACTATTATTCTATACTAAATCAATATATTAACTTGACTTTAGTTATAAAATTTAATTTTATCAACTTTGCGATACATTAAGGAGGTGTCATATGAGTTTTATGTTTACAAACAGCAGACAAGGTTATCTGAAATACACTTTTAGATTTTTAGCATTAGCGGGTGCATTTTTATTTGTATCCTGCGGCGGCAATTCTACCCCACCCCCCCAGAAAAGAGTTTGAAACAAACGGCTAAAGAAGCATATATCTATGCTCTGCCTGCCGTGAAACACAATAAGCTTTTGTCTAGAACATTTAACAACGGTCATCTAAACAGCATTTCCGGTACGGGACAGCTTGCGTCGGCAAGCAATCAAACAGGTGTTGGTCCAAACATCGATACCCTATACACTACCGGCATATTTGACGTCAGAGATGAGCCCATAGTTATAAATGTGCCGCATATAGAAGAAAGACGCTATTTTTCATTGCAATTATTAGATATTTTACAAATTCATGGTATCTTGGTTCGGTCTCAAACAGAACAGACGGAAATTATTTAATAGCGCGCGAAGATTGGAATGGGACGATTCCTTCGGGTATAAAAGATGTTGTCAAACTGCCCTCTTCCGTGATACTTGGGTTAGGACGCATACAAGTTTTTGACCCCGATAACGATACTACTGCAAAGTCTCTTACAAATGAAACAGCCTTTAAGATACAAAAAATATCCGCTCAAACTCCAGCCGTTTTACCTCTAAGCAGAATGTTCCGTACCATGAGGTTGGAAACGCCAATGCGAATACGGAAGAGTTTTTAAAAGTATTTAATCTGATAGTACAGTATCAACTATTGTCCGATAAAGATAAAGACGCTTTAAAAGATTTTGAGAGACTTAATCTTGGTACAGGCATAGAGTTCAATAAAACAGATTTTAGCAAAGAGGAGTGGATAGAGATAGAAAAGCTAAAAATGAGATATCATCATCGGCTTTGGATTTGAGTTTGGCTGAAAACGGATGGATACGTTCGCCCGAAAATGCCGCAAGGCGGGAAGATGACTATCTAACACGCACCCAAGCCGCATGGTTTGCGCCGCATATAAATACCGTAGAGGAAGCCGTTTATCTTGTAAATATTGCCAAGAGTCAGGGAAATACATATAACGGCTCCAATAGATATACGATAACATTCGGCAAAGAAAATATCCCAAATGTAAAATACTTTTGGTCTATCACGCTGTATGGACAAAACGGTTTATTTTTTGACAATCCTCTTAACCGCTATGGCATTAGAAGCATTGACGATATAGAAAAAGAATCCGACGGTTCGTTTACGCTTTATATCCAAAATGAAAAACCGGAAGAGGATAAGGAAAAAAATTGGATTCCTGCTTCTAAAGGTGTTTTTTCTTTATCATTTAGAGCGTATGGAGAGATAACAAAAACTGTTTTGCCGCCTGTTTTAAAGCGGGATTGACTTTGTAGATTTTGTTTTGAACTATCTGTTAGAGCTTCAAAAACTCTAACAGATAAATAAAAAGTGCTCTAACGTTGCAGATTGCTTTTCTTTTTTACTGTGATGTTTATGAAGCGGTGTTTGAGTGAAAAAACATTACGGTAATTTTGACCGACTTCGCAAATACTATTTTTAAAAACTTTATATCTTAAATTCAAACACAAAACCTCTTGGCTGTGCAAAACGGCAAAACTCCAAAGACCTTTAAAGGCACGGACTAATTTCGCTCTACCTCATCAAGCGCACTCTTTTGTAAAAACGCCGAACGGCTTATATGCAACGGTTCAATATATGCGTCTATCTTTTTAAGCGCAGCAGCATTTATAACATTTATCCTCAATAGTGAAAAACAGCAAAAAGCATCATATACTCTGCAAAACTCTGACAATGTTAATTAAATGCTGTTGCTTAAAGCGTCCTATCAAATTAAAACTCTTAAAACCGCGTTTTATATTTGTAGTCATTTTTGAAGTTGCATTTATCAGTCAAAAGATAAAAACTCCGCATAACATGCTAAAGGAGTGAAATTGTTATGCGGAGTTAAAGTAGTTAAAACTTAAAAATCAGCATTAAATCCAGCTATGATTCGCCTCCCTTCTATAAATCTTCCATGAGTAAGATTTGTTACTATTTTATTAAATACGTTATAAAGACCTGCAGTTAACTGCAGGTTGTTTTTAAGTTTATATACAACTCCCAAATCAACAAGAGAATAACCTTTGTTTGTAGTAACAGTTCTGTTGCTAGTCTCCGGATAACTGCTTCGATAATTATATTGAGTCCAAACGCTAAGTTTATTTGTCGGCTTAAAATCAATATTTGCATTTATCATATGCTTTGATATACCGTTTAATGCATAACCTGCATTAGAGCCTGATTTTTGTTCACTCTTTGTGTGCGTATATGTCGAACCGATAGCAAGATTAGGTAAAAGATCATAATTTAAAGTAAATTCGAGTCCTTGTATCTCAGCTTTATCTATATTATAATATTTACTACCACTGCTATAAGGTCCTCCAACCAAATTTAAATGCGCCATACCAGGGTATTTATAGTAGTCAGCAGAACTTTTTGTACAAAAGGGTAAATCGGTACTTGCATTGCTATCGCATAAAGCATAAGATGATATCTTGTCTTTGAACTCACTGTGATAAGCAGTTAAACTTACACCTAAACCAATATCTTTGCTTGCATAAGCTACTGAAACCTCGTAACTTATACTGGATTCTGGTTTTACATCAGGACTACCTATATTAATGACGGGCGGGAATGCCCCTCCTCCGGATACAGCACCAAAATCATCGGCTGATTGCCTTAAGCTTGGGACTTTATAACCCGTAGAAACTCCACCTTTAAGCGTTAAATCGTCTGTAGCAGAGTAGACAAGATAGAGACGTGGCGATATATTATTTCCAAATTTTTCATCTTTATTAAGTCTGGCACCGCCTGTTAAAACCAAATTTTCCAAGATATTCCACTCATCTTCAGCAAAAAGAGAATATTGCCATTTTGATGTTTTATAGGGGTCATAAGCAGTAATAGCACTGCCATTATTGCTTGCATACATTACATTTGTAGCGCGGTCGTCAAGCGTCTCTTTTCTAAATTGTGCACCAACCGAGAGTGTATTTTCTTCAAAAAAGTATGTTCCTTGAGTATTGGCAGTCAAAACTTTATAGTCTATACCATTTCCTCTTGTAGGATTTTTGGTAGCAGCATTTTGGATATAAGTATTAACAACCAAATCATCAAGCTTCAAATCATGTCCAATAGAAGCAGTATACTTGATAGCCAATCCATCTACGCGATTAGAACCGCCTAATCTACCCGATGCTGCCGCATATGATACACCCTCTGTCTCTTTTTTCTCCTGCTTGGAGTAATCATAGGCTATCCATATATCGTTAACTTCATTGGGTGACAAAATTGTTTTTACACCAATGTGCCTTGCATCAAATCTTGGTGCTGGCGAACTGCTTTTGTCGCCGCATTCCGTGCCTGCTATATCAGCATTTGGGCAATGGCTCTCATCTACATGCAAAGCAGAACCATAAACTTGCAAAGACAAAACATCATCTATAACAGGACCAGCCAAGTTAAAGCTTCCTTGATATCCATCTTTGCTGATATCATTTTGGCTTTTTGTATATTCACCTTTTATGCTACCTGACCAAACGTTTGGTATTTTTTTCGTTATGATATTGATAACGCCACCCATTGCTTCAGAGCCATACAGAGATGACATCGGACCTCTTACAACCTCTATCCTCTCTATACTTGAAACCGGAGGCAGTGAATTTGTCGCTATGCCACCCGACATACCATTAGGGCTGTGCGCATCATTTCCGGTCATTGGTTTTCCGTCTACCAGATATAGAGTATAACCGCTGCCCATGCCGCGAATAGATACGTCTTTAAAGACACTTCCACCTTCTATATAAACACCTGGAACATTTTTCAAAATGTCAGTCAAGTCGTTAAAAGATTTGTTTTCCAACTCCTCTTTTGTGATGACAAACACGCTTGCAGGTGCATCAGCTATGTTTTGTTCATAACCTGAGGCACTTACAACTTTTATCTCTTCCAACTTCACCGTCTCATTTGCATTTGTCTGTGCATAAGACAGCGAAGCAAAACAAAATAGAGCGGCGACGGCACTGCAAATTACTCTCTCTCTCTCTCATTTTAGCTCCTCTAATAAGATTTGTTTTTAGGATTTTACAATTATGATAATTATTATTAAGTCAGAATATTACTCAAATAAAGATAAATTTTATCTTAAAAATATAAAAATGATAATTGTTATGGATACTAAAAGAAACTTTTGTTTAGAAATGTTTTTATAGTTTTTAAACAAAAATGAATTCAAACATTAGTGTATGGATAAAGAGAGCGGCTTTTGCCGTGCTTTTTGTTTTATTTTATCTATTTATACATCTAATTTATCATTAAAAAATGGCAAATAAAGACTTTGATGTTATCTCTTGATATAAATAAATTTTTTCATTTGTTGTTCTTATGCAGGTTTTGAAGCAGACAGAAATAATGCTCTTTTGGAAGTTCCTGTTTTGATCAAGCTCACTTAATCTCAAGCACCTCTTTTATCATCAACTGCGGAGTTATCAATCCTCTAAAATCATTTTTCGAAACACTAAAAACCATATCTATAACATCGCCTCTTTTTATCTCTTGCGAACAATTAAAAAATAGGGCTTCGATATGTTTATTGTCGATTGATTGCAAAATAAGCTTTTTGTGTTGTCCGTCTTTGCCCATCGGTTTATCGATTTTGACAACTACATCTTTTAACGTAAATGACGGTTTTGGATTTTTTTGTCCATAAGGCTCGTAGTCCTCTAAAATCTCCAACAGTTCAAAATCTATCGCTTCGGGCTCTATCTCTCCAAGGCTCTCGTCATATATTGCGCGTTCTTTTAGGTTTAATTCTTCAGCGCTTTTATTTATCCGTCTTTTGAAAATCTCCAAATTCTCTTTCAAAAGCGATACGCCGGCAGCCCCAAAGTGCCCGCCAAATCCAAGCAGCAAATCAGCTTGTTGTGAAATTAAAGAGAGTATATCAACGCCCATAACACTTCTAGCGCTCCCTTTGGCATAATCCTCTTTGAGTGAAAAAACCACAGACGGTTTTTTAAATCTCTTAACAAGCCTTGAGGCAACTATGCCTATGACTCCCTCGTGCCACTCTTCGCCCCAAACAACGATGATATTGTCATCTGCATTCACAAACTCTAAGGAAGCTTCAAGCAGTGCTTTTTCTTCCTCTTTTCTGCGTTCATTCATGTAGATTATCTCTTCAAGGCGCGCTAAGGCTTCTTTTTTGGAAGGAGATCTTAAAAATCCGTAAGAAAAAAGCGCGTCTTCCATACGCCCGGAGCTGTTTAACAGTGGAGAGATAAGAAACGATATATCTTCGCTTGTAAAACGCTCCTTTTTAAAAACCTCTTTAATTGCCACAAATGCGGGACGATTTGAGCGGTTTAAAAGTTTCAGCCCGCTTTTTACCATAGTGCGGTTTATATCTTTCAAATCCATCATGTCGGCTATGATAGCTATCGCCAACATATCCATAAATTTACCAAGATCATACTCATACCCGCACGCCTCTTTTATCGCCGCGGTCAAATACCATGCAACCTGCGCCCCGCATATATCGCTGTTTGGAAAACCGCAGTCTTTTTGTTTTGGGTTTACGATGGCAAAAGCGTCGGGCAGTACGGGCGGAGGAGTGTGGTGGTCGGTTATGATAAGGTCTATTCCGCGCTCTTTGCAAAGTTCGGCTGCGCTAACGGCGGAGATACCGTTGTCTACGGTTATGATAACATTTGCTTGTATTCTGTCTAAAATCTGCGGATTTAAGCCGTATCCGTCTAAAAAACGATTTGGTATCTCAACGCTGTATTTTATGCCAAAATCATCAAAAAATTCGCTCAAAATTGCAGAAGATACGACTCCGTCCACATCGTAATCTCCTACTATTGTTATCTTTTCTCTATTTTCAATGGCTGTTTTTATGCGAAGAGCGGCTTTTTTTATATCTTTAAATAAAAACGGCGAAGGAATGAGAGACAGCCTCGTATGACAATCGCCCTCGAAGCGTTTCTCAAGCAGTTTTCTAATCGCCTCTTTATTGAGTTTAGCCATTTTTTTTGTGTTTCATTGAAGCTTTGGTAAACGCCAAAATCACTTCATTGGGACTTGTGAGTCTTGATGTAAATTCCGGGTGAAACTGAACTCCTAAAAACCATGGGTGATTTTTAAGCTCCATCGCCTCAATAAGCCCGTCACTCTCGCCCGAAACCTCAAAACCGTTCTCTTCCATAGCCTTTCTATAAATCGGATTTGCCTCGTAGCGATGGCGGTGACGCTCTCTTATCTGCTCCTTGTTGTGATAAACTTCCCTCAAAAGCGAACCCTCTTTTGTGTCGCATTTGTAAGAACCAAGTCTCATAGTGCCGCCAAGCGGGCTTTGAAAAGTCCGTACTTGCTTTAAGCCCGAATTGTCGTTAAATTCATCTATCAGATATATCGCGGGGTTTTTGCATTTAACATCAAACTCTGTGGAGTTCACGTCTTCCAGCTTAAGCACATTTCTGCAAAACTCAATGATAGAAAGCTGCATTCCAAGGCAGATACCAAGATATGGGATTTTATTTTCTCTTGCATATTTTATCGCCGCTATCTTGCCCTCTATGCCTCTTGTCCCAAAGCCTCCCGGAACAAGTATGCCATCAACATTACCCAATACGCTCTCCGCTCCGTTCTCTCCGACAGATTCGCTGTCTATCCACTTGAGATTTACCTTAGCGTCCACATGCGCACCGGCATGTATGAAAGACTCTATGAGGGATTTATACGACTCTTTTAAGTCCAAATACTTACCGACAAACGCTATCGCAACCTCATCTGTAGGCGCAATGACTCTTTTTACAAGCGTATTCCAAATCTGCATATCAGGCTCGGTTTTAGGCAAATCAAGAGTATCGGCTATCGGCGTCAAGATATCCTGCTTCAAAAAATTGAGCGGCAATTGATATATCGTAGAAGCGTCCACAGACTCTATAATGCTGTTTTTATCCACGCCACAAGAAAAGGCAAGTTTGCTTTTGAGCTCTTTTGGCAAAGACATCTCCGTCCTGCATATAAGCATATCGGGAGTTATGCCGATACGTCTTAACTCTTGAACGGAGTGCTGTGTGGGCTTGGTTTTAAGCTCTCCTGCCACTCTGATGTATGGTATCAGCGTAAGGTGTATATTGTAAGCTCTTTTTCTGCCGACTTCATTTCTTAACGCCCTTATAGCCTCTAAAAACGGAAGTCCTTCTATATCGCCCACCGTACCGCCGATTTCTACGATAAGCACATCTTTATTTTTGCCTGCATTTTTTATTCTATGTACTATCTCGCCTACGATATGCGGGATTACCTGTATCGTTTTTCCAAGATAGTCTCCGCGCCTCTCTTTTTCTATAACACTTGAGTAAACTCTGCCTGTGGTGAAATTATTTGCCTGCGAAAGACTCTCGTCCAAAAACCGCTCGTAATGCCCCAAATCCAAGTCTGTTTCAGCCCCGTCGTCTGTTACGAACACTTCGCCGTGCTCCAAAGGACTCATAGTGCCGGGGTCGACATTTATGTAGGGGTCGGCTTTTAGTATGCTTACCTTAAGTCCTATATGCTTCAAAAGCGTAGCCAAACTTGCCGCCGCTATGCCTTTGCCAAGGGAGCTTAAAACGCCGCCCGTTACAAATATATATTTCGTCTCCTGCGATGGTGTCATAAAAATTTTTCCTCTTATTTTTTAATTTTATGATTATAACCAAGTAAAAATTATAAAAATGTTATTAAGGCGATTTTATTTTCAAGCAGACATGATATGCTCAAAAATTACGCCCTTGGGCTATAATACATTTGAACAATTTTAAAGGAGAAAAAATGTATCTTAAACAGCCGCTTTTTTTATGCGCATTGATTTTAGGAAGTGTCACGGCGATAAATGCCGATATTTTGAAAAACGTTGAACTGCCCGTGAAAAGGGTCTCTTTATTTTCATCCGGCGTAGGTTACTTTGAACGTGCAGGCGAAGTTACGGGCTCAGCCAATTTGACTCTGCCCTTTGAAAGCGCGGCGATGGACGATGTTTTAAAGTCGCTTATAGTACATGACCCGTCAACTAACGCGCCTATAGTTAGTTACTCTTCGGACAATCTGCAAAAAACGCTCTCTTCGCTCAAGATAGACCTCTCGTCCAATCCAAGCATAGCCCAAATCTTAGCTTCTTTAAAAGGAGCGGAGATTGAGATATATGCACCCGATAAGATAACGGGCAAAATCATAGGCGTTGAGACAAAGAGCGTCGTCAAAGAGGGTGCGGCGGTACAGCAAGAGTTTTTATCCCTTTTTGCGCAAAACAGGATAACACTCATCTCTTTGCAGGAGATAACCTCTTACGCATTCAGCGACAAAACGATATCGCAGGATTTGGCGCGCGCGCTGAATGTCATACTAAACTTCAGACAAAACACCAAATACGTTAATGTCTACCTCCCCTCCTCCAAACAGCGCAATATCTCTATTAGCTACGTTATACCAGCACCCGTTTGGAAAACGACTTACAGAGTTGATTTGTCAGGCAAAAAACCTTTTTTGCAAGGGTGGGCGATAGTGGACAATGCGGGGGATTCGGACTGGAAAGATGTTGAACTCTCTCTTATAGTAGGACGACCCGTCTCTTTTACACAACCTTTGTATACTCCCTATTTTTTAACCCGCCCCGTACTGCCGCTGTCAATAGCAGGATTTGCGCAGGCACGAAGCTATGATACGGGAAACGCGATGCTTTACGAGAGCGTAGCCGCGTCGCCCAGCGAAATGTTTGCGGCAAAATCTGAAAGCAGGATAAGCCGCTCCGTTTACGATACGACAAGTTCCAAAAGCGCCGGGGAGCAGTTTGTATTTACGCTCAAAAATCCTGTCACGCTTGAGCGCGGACAAAGCGCGATGTTTCCGTTCGTGCAGGGCGATATAAAAGCGCGCAAAGTATCTATCTTTACACATATCCCGCAGGGTATCAACGTCAATCCGTCACTTGGCGCGGAGCTTACGAATGATTTGGGAGTTAAGCTGCCAGCAGGTGCTATATCTGTATATGAGGGCGGCACGTTTGCAGGAGACGCGCTTATAGAGTTTTTCGGACAAAATGAAAAACGCCTCATCTCTTACGGAGACGATTTGGAGATAAAAGGCACCGTTTCAAGCTCTTCAACGTCACAGTTTGAGAGTGTCAAAATCTCAAAAGGCATCATAACGATAACGGAAAAAAATGTTTATGAAAAAATCTACGCGCTGAAAAACAGCGGCAAAACAGATAAAAATATCGTCTTGGAACACCCGTTTATCATCGGCGCAAATCTGATAAAACCATCTAAATATACCGAAAAAACAGCCTCATCTTACAGATTTGAGTTTGTATCGCCTGCGGGTAAAGAGTTAAGATTTGGCGTCCAAGAGGAGAGTCCTGCTAAAAATACGCTTTATATAACAAGTATGGATTATGCAACCATCATAGCGTTTTCTTCCAATAAAAATTTTCCTGCCGCTGTGAAAAACGCCCTTAAAGAAGCGGCAAGACTTATGAGCGTTATCGCGGACGAAAAAGACAATCTAAGCAGAGCGCAAGCCGAGCTTAGTGCAAAGCTTGACGAACAAGAACGCGTGCGCAAAAATATCAATACGGTAGGAAGCGAATCTGCTGTGGGCAAAGATTATATCAAAAAGCTAACCGCGCTTGATGATGAGATAAAAAAAGCTTTCGAACAAATATCAAAAATCGAAGCAGCTATCTCAAAAACAAAAACAGCATTTGACAATTACATCAAAGGATTAGAGGTATAACAAAACCGACATAAACTAACAAGACCGCTTCAAAACGGCGGTCTGTGTCTGTTTTTATCTGTAGCGTCTTATCGCTAAGCTGACAAGATCTTAAAAATCCCCCTTATCGTAAGCGTTGCGCGGCAATTCATTCTTTTGTAAAGCAAAATCATTCCCGTCTGCTCTTTTGTCATTGCGAGGAGCATTAGTGGCGCGGCAATCCGCAGATATGAAGTGTTTTGCAAACACCAACTCACAAACCAATCCCAACTCCAACCAAAGAAACAAAAAGGCAAAAGAAGCTTACTTTGCCTCTTTGTTATTTCTTTCCCGCTATGCTTTCCTCTATTTGTTATGATTTTTTTGTCCTTTTAGCAATTAATCCTTACTTTTTCGCCATTACAAGAGTCATGCCACAAATTCTCCTTATATGTTATTGCGAGACACAAAGTGTTGTGGCAATCCATTCTTTCATAAATTTAAATTATTTTGTCATTCTTGCCCTTCCTCACACAATATGTCATTCCCGCGCAGGCGGGAATCCACAGGTCAACAAAAAGTGAGAAATATGAAAAAGTTGCCGCACCGCAAGCGACTCGCAATGACCAATTTTGATAGCAAGAAATGATTTTCTAATACATCATTGCTGTGAAAATTGAAATCACCACCTGTTTCGCCATTCTGCCTTTCTGCCTCTGTCATTTCAATATCTCCCTTCCGTCATTCCCGCCTGCGCGGGAATGACACTTTCTTTTGTTTTGTTTTTTAACTTTATCTTGTTTCCAAAGCTTAAATCATTTTATTCTAAAAGTTGAAATGGTTTTGTTTTTAAAAGTTTAAACCATTCTCTTCCAAACTTCAAACCATTTTTGTTTTTGTTTTCTTTCCTCTGTAAAACATCACAACCCCGCTTATACCAAACAAAGCCATAGAGAGTGATGATATACACCATAAAGCTTTACCTATCTCTCCAAAGAATGCTCCTGAATGTAAATCTTGAATACTGTTTAGA
>JAIROK010000096.1 GCA_031257555.1 Campylobacteraceae bacterium
TTGCCGCTTTTTAAATTGACGTCTGCGCTAAAGACCAAAAGATTGGCGCATGCTTTTAATTTTCACTCCAATGAGATAAGAATGAGTTTAGACGAAGCGCAAAATATCGTCTCTACGACCGTTGAAGAAGAGACGCCTTCACATGCTCTTATAGAAGATTGTATGCTTTTGGCTAACAAAGCGGCGGCAAAAAGGATAAAGTACGGTATATTTAGAACGCATGAAGCGCCCTCGTTTGAGAGGATAGACAGACTGCTTGAGGATTTGCTTTTGATCGGCATTGAGGCTAAGTTTTCACCCGAACTTCCGACGCTCATTAAAAATATACAAAAACAAGCGGACGATATCGGCATAAGAGCCGATGTGGACAAATTGATTATAAAAAGTCAAAAACAAGCTTGCTACACGCCTGAAAACAAGGGGCATTTCGGGCTTGGATTTGACGCATACAGTCATTTTACTTCGCCGATACGCCGCTACAGCGACCTTATACTTCATCGTCTTTTAAAAGCGCAGATAAGAGATGAAGAGAAATTGGCAAAATTTCAGTTGGAAAACATCGCAAGCGAGTGTGAAAATTTAAGCGCGCTTGAGCGGGAAGCGGACAAAGTCGCTTGGGATTTTATGGATAGAAAATTTGCGCGCTGGGCGGCTTTGCATGTAAAAGAAATTTTTGCCTGCAAAGTAACGGAACTTGGCAAAACTCCCATAGCTATGCTTGACGATGAACTAAAAGGTGCTAGGATATTTTTAGAAGACGATGACGTTGAGTTATTTGAAAAAATAAGCGTACAAATTATCCACAGCGACACGGCATCTGCAAAGATAACGGGCAAAATCGTAAAAAGGCTTGATTGATGTATAAAAGAGATTTTGACCTGCTTTTATCTTCCAAAAGTATTCCGCGAACGATTTTTTTGTACGGCGCGTGCGACTATCAACTCTCGCTTTTGGAAAATGAGATATTAAAATCCTGGGGAGAAGGCGAAGTTTTGAAGTTTTACTTTGACGAGTATGACTTTAAAAGCGCAAAAGCGTATCTTAGTCAATCTTCGCTTTTTGGAGACAAAAACATAGCTCTTTTAAAACTTGAAAAATCTCCGCCGCAAAAAGAGATTGAAGAACTTGTCAGACTTTGCGAAAAAAACGATATAAACCGACTGCTGTTTGTCTTTTACGGTGAAGATGCCAAAGCAAAAGATATCGCTAAAGCGTTTGGCAAATCATTTGTGAGAGTATTTAAGCCAAATCCAAATGAAGCTGTAAAGTTTTTAAGCACTGAAGCAAAAAATATAAATCTCAATATAAGCGGTTTTGCCCTGCAAAATCTATACTCGATACAAAACGAAAATCTCTCTTTGGCAGTCAGTGAACTTTCAAAACTATCGCTTTTAAACAAGGAGATAACTATGGCCGATATAGATAATCTCGTATTTGGCATGGGCAGTGTAGAACTTGAAACGTTTATCATAAAACTTTTAAGCAGTGAAAAAATCATCTCTTTGTATAAAACGATAAATGAAAGCGGAACTGTTGATGAGATAAGGCTTATAAATGCGATAGAGTCGCATCTTTTTCAACTCTTTTTATTTCATGCGTATATCAAAATAAACGGCTCTTTTGATGCCGAAAAGATTTTAGGACACCCTCTGCCTCCACAGATTGCCAAACAGCGTTCTGAAATGGCAATGCGCATTAAGTTAAAAATTTTTAGCAAGCTTTTCAAAGTCTTGACAAATGCCGAATTTACCCTTAAGACAAATTCAAATTTAGACAAAGAGAGTTATATGCTCTCAACGCTTCTAAGAATACAAGAGTGCTTAAAGGAGTGATTTAGCAATTTAAATTTGCAAAAACCAGAGCAATGGGTCAAAGTATTTATCTTGCGAAACCTGTCAATCGTTTGAAATTTTGGAAGTTTTTGAAAAAAACGGGCGTAAATGGCATATTGAGTGGAAAAAGTAGTAAAATACAGCCTGTAAGACAAAAGGAGTTTACAATGGCTGATTTATTATCGGTTATTTATGAAAGAAAGAGTGTCAGAAGTTTTAAAGACGGCGATAAAGCCATACCAAAAGAGACGCTAAATGCGATTATAAAAGCTGCGTTTGCCGCGCCTTCGGCTGTAAATCTACAGCCTTGGCATTTTATCATTATCGACAAACGCGATATTTTAAGCGCTTTAGGTGATGGTTTGCCTTATGCAAAAATGCTTTATAACGTCTCAACCGCAATCATCGTGTGTGCAGATACGCAGATAAGCGAACTTTATTGGGAAGTTGACTGCGCCGCAGCTACGCAAAATATTCTCTTAAGCGTTGAAGCGCTTGGGCTTGGCGCAGTATGGACGGCTGTTTATCCCGAAGAAGAGCGCATATCTTTTGTGCAAAAACTGTTAAATTTACCCGAAAATATCATACCGCTAAACGTCATACCGATAGGCTATCCAAAAGGTACGAATAAAGCAAAAGATAAATACAAAGCGCAAAAAGTGCATATAAACGAGTGGTGATTGCTGTAGACTTGCTTAGCAAGATTCGCCGCTAAAAATCAAACCTTTGTTTACGGTTAATTTATCGCGCCGGAGTCATAAACTCCTCAATGATACATTTGTCCAGGTTTTACTACATGTGGAAGAGGATTTTGGGGCGGATTTGGTAAGCTGTGTGCAGTAAAAATATTGGGCGTATCAAGTCCTATCAATCCCGTATAATTATAGTTAAGTCCGATTTTGCTTTTTGCTCTTTTAACGGCAGTTATCCTTGCCTGTTCGTTTGCCCACATCGGCGCTATCGCCATCACTCTTTGCGATTCTGCCAAAAAATCCTTTAATTTCGCAATATGCGCCCACTTCCCCATCAGCCTCTATAACCTCATCATTATCCATGTCGTAAATGGCTGCATGAGATAAAGGCATATTGGTAACTCCGACCATGAAATTATCCGTCTCATGAACGCCTCTCGCGACCAGCCAATCGCCATGTGTCAGCGCATTTTTAAGCGCTGTCAAATTATAATCACCATCTAAAGTTTTATTTGCATCAACCCCAACTTTCACCGCACAGCCTGAAAACACCGCCAAAATACAGCATACAACTATAAATTTTTTCTTCATATCAAAATTAGCCTTTATAACTCTTTTCTCCAGTAAAACATTTTAGGTTCCATCTCTTTAAATTCCATACTTTTATATAGATTTTGCGCTGTTACATTATCTTCTCTTACTTCCAAAGTTATACGCGCACATCCGCGCTTTTTAGCTTCATCGACAACAGCGTTCATAAGTCTGCGCCCTACCCCTTTACCTCTGTGCTCTTTCAAAACAATTATATCATGCACATTTATCATGGGTTTTACCTTAAATGTAGCGATATTTTCAAACGCTGTCAAAAGTCCTGCAAATCTAACGCCAACTTGCGCCAATAAAACTATAAGCGTTTTATGAGCGCTAAGCTTTTTTATCAAAGACTCCTGCATCTCTTCGCCTAAAGGTTCCCCGCCGCCCATCTCATCAGTTATATAAGCATTTAAAAGCAGCTTTACCGCATCTATGTGTTTGGGGTTTTCATAATCGCACTCTATTATATTTACGGATTTTGACATACAAACCTCGCTTAAATGGTAAAAAGGAGGATTATTATAACACAATGAGAAAAAAATTAATGAAACTTCAAAGTTACTTATAGTAGAATTACGCCTTATTCTGTCTATTTCAGAGTAAATCCTTACTCTTTTTTTAAGAGTTTAAAATCCACAAGGAGAATATATGCGACATTATGAATTGCTATTTGTCCTGCGTCCAACGTTGACGGAAGAAGAGGCAAAAGCTAAAGTTAACTTCATTAAAGAAGTTTTGGAAAAAAACGGCGCAAAAATAGCTGCGCAGCAAGATATAGGAATACGCAAATTAGCCTATTCAGTTAAAAAATTTGAACGCGGAAATTATACCGTATACTACTTTAAAGCCCCTGCAAATGCTATCGGCGAAATTGAGAGAATTATCCGTATAAATGAAGAAATTATCAAATTTTTAACAGTAAAATATGATAACAAAAAAGAAGTTGCCCATTGGGAAAAGTCTGTTGCAAGTATAGTAAACAGAAACAAAAAAGATGAGGCTGCGGCTAAACCCGAGAAAAAAGAGTCTGAAGAAGCAGACGCGTCTTAATCAAATTTAAGGATTTGGGATATGTTTAATCGTGTTATATTGGTAGGAAATTTAACAAGGGATATAGAGCTTCGTTATTTGCCAAGCGGAAGTGCTATCTGCACAACAGGTATAGCAACAAACCGACGCTTCAAGAAACAAGATGGAAGTATGGCTGAAGAGGTTTGCTTTGTTGATATCTCTCTTTTTGGGCGAACTGCCGAGATAGCAAATCAATATCTGAAAAAAGGCAGCAAAGTTTTGGTTGAAGGCAGGTTAAAACTTGATACATGGACTGACCAAAGCGGACAAAAGAGAAGTAAACACTCCGTTGTTATTGATACTTTACAAATGTTAGACAGCAGAACTCAAGACAGAACCGATAGCGGATATGCCGAAGAGGAGCATCAACAAAATACGTATCAAAATCAGACTTATGCACAAAACACGCAAAAACAAAATGTTCCTGAAATAAATATCGATGAAGATGAAATACCATTTTAAGCAAAAAACAAAAGGATAATAAATGGCTGAAAAGAGAAAATATTCAAGAAAATATTGCAAATATTGCGAAGCAAAAATTGAGTTTTTGGATTATAAAGATACCAAATTGTTAAAACATTCGCTTTCCGAGCGCTATAAAATCATGCCGCGCAGACTTACCGGAAACTGCAAAAAACATCAAGAGATGGCAGAAGTTGCAATTAAACGTGCTAGACACACCGCGCTTATACCATACATTATTGACACAAGAAATGTTGTAGCAAACCCATTTGAGGGACTATAACTCCAAAACCCGCTTTTGATATTTAAAAGCGGGTTTTAAAATTAAATAGTATAAACATATCACTTAAAATATACATTTAGAGCTTTATTTGCTCTAAACTCAAAAAAGCATCTCCAAAACCTTTTTTTCAAACAAACCTTTTACAATCATATCATTATAAAATATCTTCAAACATACAAACGAATTGCAAAATAAAATATCCGCATCCGGTTAGCAAACTAAAATTGATAAATTTTTTTAAAAAAGCCATTTTTAAAAGCAAATAAAAAAATGGATGAACCTGATTGAACTCAAAAGATTTCTAAAAATTTGACATCGGCTTTTTATATTTTGCTATCTTCCAAGCTGTCTGTTTTCGCAAACTTCGTCATAAACTACAACAATATCTTTTTGTTTTTTACTTTCAAATATTTGCTTAATTTACTTATTGAACATAATTCATAGGCATCACAATAAAACTAAATTCATCATTATTGTATATAATAAAATAATAAATAAATATACGTGTTGCATTACATGTTATATATTTCTTATGAATAAATATATGTCCAAGTGACAAAAGGAGACAATAATGAATGGCAATACTTCTGTATTAAAAATCAACTCATCGACTCTGTTTTACAAATCTGTTTTTATTTTTATCGTTATGTACTTATTTGTAAACATCGGCAAAGCAAGTGCAGATATCGAGGATATGGCTGATAGTAAATTAAATTTTGATTGTAACTCCTTATATTACGTCCAAGACGACTCCGATGTATTTAAGGTATATAATCTTGTACCTGGAGTCCAAACCACTATAACATCCAAAAAGCAGTATAACTTAGACGTCAAAAGTGAATACGGAGGATTTAGCGGCAGGCATCCGGATACTATAGCTTTGGGTCCAAATAGCAATGGAGTTTTGACTATGTATCAGTGGGATTACGTCACATTCACAAGAGAGATAGACTATGTACACAAAAACCAAGCTTCCAAAATAGCAAAAGCTTTTAGTTTTCCGGAATTTGTAAATTTCAGAGGATGGTCTGGCGGCGAAGTAAACCAAAAAACAGGAGAAATATATTTTGTAGGATATAACCAAAATGAGTTAGGAGATGAAGCAAGAATGATGATATATGACCCATCAACACGCAAAATAAGCAAAAGCGGTATATTAAAACCGGAAAGTTCTTGGGAAACAAATTTTGAAAAATATAAAGTCCAATCCGATATGGCAATTGATGCTGATGGAAATGCGTATATTATGGTTTCAAAAAATACCGATTATTATCTCCTTAGAGTAGTACCGGACAAAAAAAATCCTAATAATTGGAGATATAATGAAGTTAATCATTTTGTATTAGACAGTGACGCAGAGATATGGGGTATGTCGTTTTTAAACGGTATGCTTTATGTAAACTCGAATTTTTACATATACGAATTAAATCCTCTCACAGGTGCTTGGAGAAATACTAATTTTTTAGCAAGAAACAGTTTCGATTTTACAGCGTGCCAAATGGCGCCTGTCATTAAAGGAAAAGTATATTTTGATGCAAATGGCGATAGCATTTTGAGCAAGAGTGAAAGGGAAGCAGATGGCGTAAGAAACATAGAAATACAAGTATATGACAAAAATAAAATGCATCTTGGGTCGCAATACACAAACGGCAAAGGAGAGTACAACTTTTTACTTCCATCAGCAAAGTCAACTTTCTATATTAGACTAAAAAGACCGAAAATAAATGGAATGAATGCTTATCAAACGTGGGCATCAGGCGGAAATTACGAATGGAAGGGATCCGATAATAAAGGTGCTAACATCGTAGTTCCTTCATGCCACAACAACATTACGATACCAAATGTAAATTATTATGAAAAAAACTGCTATGGTGCCAGAGAAGACGGTATTGATCATTCAAGCAATTCCATCAAACTTGCAAATTTCTATTCTCAAATAGTTATGCAAACAGACAGAGCTGTTGTTCATGCTGATTTTGCACTAGCGCCATCAGACAGAGGAGATGCACCAAGCAGTTTTGGAGAAGTTTCTCATGCAGTAAATTCAAATGCGCATTTGGGTTCAAAAATAGATGCAGACACTTACTCCAAAACAAGCCCAAAAGCCGATAAGGACAATTTTGATGATGGTGTCCAGGTACGTTTGGAAAACAATACTTCATGGTCAAATCTACAAGGTTTCTTATTTGCAAATAGCCAAAAATATAACTTCAGGGTTAAGGTAAAATCAGATAACGGACAAAAAGGCTTTTTGAATGCTTGGATAGCTCTAAACTCTACAACATTTTCCGAAAAAATAGCAAGTGATTTACAAGATGACAACAACGCCGGTTATATAGAGTTTAATTACACAACACCAGAACGCATTATACTCAACGCCGATAATACGACAAAAGCCTTTTACAGGTTTAGATACAGCACAAATAAAGTTTCAAATATCCTGTCCTACAACCCGCATATTAGAAGTCTCAATAACTATCCTTGGGCTATTGACGGAGAGGTTGAAGATTATATGAGCATATATCAATATAAACCAAAACCAAAATATCTGAAAGGTAATTTTTTAGTAGTAAATCAAAATTTTAATATTAGAGCAGGAGAACAAATTGATACAAAATCTCATCACCAAACCGCCCTTTATACACAAATAGCAGGTAAAAAATTTAGTGTCAAACTAATACACCATGAAAACAGTAAAATTTCAAAAGATATAGGCGGCAATGTAAATGCAACTATAGATTTCGTAGAATACAATACCAAAGTACCAGATTGCAATAATGTAAAAATACTTAAAAAAAATGTCAATACTCTTAAAATCAAACCCACACAAACAATCATACCTTTTGATATAACATTGCACAATGCAACCGATAGAGGTACATTTAAGATAACTTATCAACTATCTGATTCACCCATAACAAATGCAACATGCTCCGATATATTTGTAGTGCGCCCAAAAGAGTTTATTTTGAGTAATGATTTTGGTGCAAATTTAATAGGAGGAAAATCAAATAACGGATCCATTAAAGCTTTACAAAGTAATGGCGACATATCAATAAATTATCATCAGCAAGCAGTCAATATCGCACATGTAAACTCGACTCTAATAAAACCACTCGATTGTGAACTTGATACAAATGCTTCAAATGAAGTTATGATAACGCCATACGATATAAAAAACGGCATAGGCAACTTGACTATAAATTATCAAAATATAGGAGATGTGAATGTTATTATTTCCGATAAATCGTGGGCGTTAAATGACAAAATTTATAATGACTGCCTTGATATCCTTACAAACGAACACAATCAAAACGGTAAAGTCGGCTGCGATATAGCAATCAAAACAAATTTAAAATTTATACCCAAAGCATTTAAAAGTACACTTGGTGTATCTGACTTTGCAGATAAATATACATACATATCAAGCGATCCTTTAATGCATGCTTATATAAACATGGAAATTTCAGCTATTTTAGATAACAATTTAACTGCTGTCAATTACAACAAAAATTGCTTCGCTAAAGATGTAGAATACAATATACAATTTAATGATAATAATATAACTGATTGGAACAATAGAGAAGGAGAGAGTGCTAAAAAACGCATAATGTATGTTGAAAAAACTGGAGCAAAAATCATACCGTCAAATAAAAACAGTGATGGAGAAGTAAAGCTTAAAACAGCTCAAAACAATTTCATTAATGGCACTGCACACACAAATATTGGTTTTAACTTCGAAAGACCTTCAAATCCTGAAAAACCATTCATAATCAAATTCAACGATTTCAATATCACTAATTTGAAAAATACCGACAATATCAAAGGTTTAGTGTATGATGGAAATGGAGATGCACACATGTATTATGGCAGAGCGCACTCCAAAGAGCCGGAATACAAGGTTTTTGACCAAGACAGTGTAAATGCCGATATATACTATGAAGTTTACTGCCCAATGTATTGCAACAGAAGCATTTACGGTACTGTTCAAATCTCAAATATGGACATGCAATATAAAGATTGGTACATAAACAGCGCTCATGCAATAAATCAAGGCAATATCACAAAATTTCAAATAACTCAAGGTTTAGCAGATTTGTCAAAAAGCATGTCCGATAAAACACCAAAATATTATACTGATATCATTAGAAATGGTATAGAAACACTTGGCGTCAACAAAAAATCCACACAAACTCCACATAGTGTTACAATAACTTTTAGATCCAGCTCTTGGCTTTTGCATGATCCTGCTTTTAAGGTTACATTTTTAGGAGATGGGGGTAAATGGGCAGGTCATGGACAAGTAAATAAAACAGACAAGATAGGAAAAATTTTGGATGTAAACGGTTCAAAATACACGGGACAAAAAATAGACTGGTAAAATTAAAACGGGGGTATTTGCCCCCCGTTATCCACCCTATGAGTTTTTTATTTTTATGCTTTTATCAATTTCTTTCACACAAATAAAATAAAAAGTAAAAAATATATTGCAATATCAACATACTTTGTACTGTGTATTATTTATATAAATTGGACTTTTTTTATTAAGTTTCTATTGCTGCACACTGTAAATCGTTACAAATATATGCATTGGATTCTATCTCGTGCAAAAATGACACATATGTATCAAAACCATCAAGAAAAAATTTTGGGCAATAAACCTTAATTAATCAAAATTACTAAAATATCGCACAAGATACCCAAACGTACTATCAGGAACTATCTTTTTAATTTCATCAAAGTTTTTATCTTTCAAGAGTTTTCTTACCCTTGAAGCACTTATAGGTTCATTGTCTGATTCTTTTCTTTTTATCA
>JAIROK010000110.1 GCA_031257555.1 Campylobacteraceae bacterium
TCGTTGATTAACGGCATAAAAAGCGAACTCTCGTAATTGTTAAATTTGCCCTCTTTTACCGCAGTAACTCTCTCAAGCCCCATTCCCGTATCTATCGAAGGTTTTGGAAGCGGCGTTAACTTTCCATCGCTCCCTCTTTCGTACTGCATAAAAACAAGATTCCAAATCTCAAGAAACCTGTCGCCATCGCCGCCCATGTAATCTTCGCTACCGCCAAAATGCTCTTCGCCTTGGTCTATAAATATCTCACTGCACGGTCCGCATGGTCCCGTGTCTCCCATCTGCCAAAAATTATCTTTATCGCCAAAACGTAAAATTCTATCTTTTGATATATGCTTTGACCATATCCTTTCAGCCTCATCATCACTCTCATGAACCGTAACCCAAAGTATCTCTTTGGGAAGCTTTAAAACTTCCGTTACAAATTCCCACGCATAAGCTATGGCATCTTCTTTAAAATAGTCTCCGAACGAAAAATTGCCAAGCATTTCAAAAAACGTATGATGTCTTGCCGTATAGCCGACATTATCAAGGTCGTTGTGTTTGCCGCCGGCTCTTATGCACGTTTGGCAGCTCGCGGCTCTTGGAGGATTTGGAGCTGAAATCTCTCCTGTAAAAACAGTCTTAAAAGGCACCATGCCTGCATTTGTAAAAAGCAATGTCTCATCCTCAGGAACCAAAGGAGCGCTTGAAATGACTTTATGCCCTTTGCTCTCAAAAAACCTCAAAAACTCTTCTCTCACATTCATTTAGCTTCCCTATAAAAAAATCCTAATATTTTATCCAAATAGTTTTAAAGTGATTTTACTTTTTCCAAATTTGCCTATTTTTATATTTTTCAGTAAAATAAAATCGTTCTAAAAATACCAAGAAAAGGTTCATTATGGCAAAAAAGATTTTGATTATCAACGGACACCCGGACAAGGACAGCCTAAGTTACGCCATAGCAGGCGCATATGAAAAAGGTGCTGCAGCTAATGGCGCTGAAATTAAAAAAATCAATATCGGCGAGCTTAATTTTGATTTAAATCTAAAATTCGGCTACAAAAAAGATATGGAATTAGAATCCGACCTCAAAGACTCGATAGAAAAATTAAAATGGGCTGAACACGTTGTGTTTGTTTATCCGCTTTGGTGGGGGTCATATCCTGCTATCATGAAAGGTTTCATAGACAGAGTTTTCCTGCCTGATATAGCATTCACCTATGACAAAAACAGCAAAAAAGAGCTGATTTTGCGAAATAAAAGTGCTAGAATTATCGTAACTATGGAACAACCCGTATGGTATTACAAATTTATATGCCGCTCTCCAAGCATAAATCAGCTAAAAACCAGCACTCTTAGCTTTTGTGGCGTTAAAGCAAAACATGTCAAATCGACAATCTTTGGCTCTGCTTTGAGCACCTCACAACAAAAACGCGAACAATGGCTTTTACACATAGAAAATTTAGGAAAAACGGAAGCTGCGGCAAGATAGTATTTTAAATAAATATAATACAAAAGTTTAAAAATAATTAACTATATAAAAGGTATGATATATTTTTAAGCTTTTGCCAAAGCTAATTTTTTAGACTAAGGATTCAAAATGATTGGAGATACTTTATTTGAAAAACTCAAAAATTGGGCAAATCATAATGATATAGATGATTTACAGTATGATCCGAAATTCAAAAGTGAAAGAGGCATTCCAAGAGATAAACATAAGTTTCTATCCCTAAAAACTATCAATTTATCTCATTCAAACCTCTCACAAGTGCCAAAAGAGCTGTTTTACCTGAACTTATCAGTCTTAAGACTTTCAGATAACCAAATCACTCAGCTGCCTAATGAGATAGGAAATCTTAATATCCTCCAAGAACTTGATGTATCAAATAACGCTATTTTAGATATTCCAAAAGAGGTTTTTGATTTAAAAAATCTAAAGCGCCTTATGCTTAGTGCAAATCAGCTCATATACTTGCCAAATGAAATTGAAAACCTTGAAAAACTTGAAGCGCTTGATTTAAGCTACAATCAATTAAGAGGATTGCCTGAAGAGCTTTTCAAATTAAAAAAATTAAAAAAATTCTCTGTGTGGAAAAATTTTCTAAAGGAACTCTTACCTGGCATAGGAGAACTTATAGAACTTGAGGAGTTAAACCTAAGAGACAACTACATAGAAAAACTCCCGAAACACATAAATAACTTAAGTAATCTAATAAAATTTGATATCAGAAACAATAAACTTACAGAACTTCCAAAAGATATAGCGGATTTAAAAAATCTAAAAGAGTTTGATTTTAGCAATGATTTGATGATTGGAAATATCAATGTACTAAGACATTTACCATCTGAAATTGGAAAACTAACAAATTTAGACAAATTAAATGCCTGCAATAATAAAATTATAGATTTGCCGCAAGAATTTGGAGACTTGACAAAACTCACAAAATTAAATCTTTCAAACAATTTACTTGAAGAATTACCTGAAAGTTTTGGAAACCTTGAGAGTTTGGTGGATTTGGATATCGGAGTAAATGATCTAAAGACTCTTCCAAAAGAGATAACAAACCTAAAACTTTTAAGGCTTGACATATCGCAAAACCAAAATCTTGTTTTGAGTAATGAACAGATAGGGTGGCTAAAAACTATTCCGATAGTTCATTGGAGCAGCGAAATATTTTAGCACTGTAAACTCGATGCCAAAGCATATAGTTTAAATTGCTTATCGTTGTAAAGCGCAATAAATTTTAATACATCTTTATGTCATAAAAAAGTGAACTTAACTGCTCTTTTGTTTGTATGGCTAATTTTTTTGCCAATTTATCAAACAAATCAGGCTCTTTCCATACAGGCTCCAAAACTCCGGATAGTTTCACCAATACATTTTGCGCGTCAATTATACTTCCAACCTCATCGATAAGTCCTGCTTTTTGAGCCTTACTTGCAATGAAAACTTTGGCATTTGCAAAATCATTTGTGTTGTTCCTGTCAAGTCCTCTAGCCTCTGCTATATCATCTACAAAAAGTTTGTAAATATCATCTACAAGCTCTTGCAGGCTATCTCTCTCTTTTTTTGTCCATTTCCTCATGAAAGTTCCTGCTTCTTTGTAGTCTCCTGCGCTTATCACTTGTTCGCTGATACCGATTTTCTTTGCTAACTCCTCAATATTTGGCGCTTGCATGATAACGCCTATAGAGCCTACGACAGAACCCGGATTTGCCACTATATAATTTGCGTGTGCAGAGGCATAGTAACTTCCACTTGCCATAGTGCCGGCAGCATATGCCACAACTGGTTTTTTATCTTTTAAACGTTTAATTGCCATAGATATCTCAAGAGATGGACTGACCGAACCGCCCGGAGAATCCACTACAAGCAAAACGCCTTTTATATTTTCGTTGTTATATGCAAAATTTATACTTTTGAGTATATCATCAGAATCCACTATTGCACCTTTTAGGTTTATTTTCATGAGATTTGAATCATTTGATGTTTGCTGCAATGGAACTATAAATATAATATATAATATTAAAAGAAAAATTAATGCTTTAAAGTAGTTTTGGATAAAACCAAGTATACTTTTTATAATTGCAAAAATATTTATGCTTTTTTTGACTGTTTCATTTGATTCGCTCATCATAACTCCAATATTATTTGAAAAGAAAATCATAACAAAAAAACGAAAATTCTATTATTAAAAAATGCTTTTAAAAACTTTTTCTTAAAATATCAGCCGCGCAATAATTGTAAGAAATAGCACATGATATAAGTAAAACGACAGACAAAGCTACAAAAAAGATAATCATTGAGCTAAAATCATATGCTTTCATCAAAACTTCGATATGAAATCCTTGAGTTAAAGAGAGCTTGTCTGATACGAACTTTGCACCAATCAATCCAAGTGCACACCCAAATGCTATACCTGTAAATACAAGCGATATAAATCCCGACCAAACTAAAAAAAAGATGCGGTAAAAATTAGCTCCGATTGCTCTTAAAAGCGCGATTTGCCGCTGTTTTAATTTTAGATACAGTATCGAAACAGCCGTTATGATGAAAACGGCTAACATCTGTGCATACAAGCTGATTTTTGTCAATATACCGCTAATATCGCCAAGTGTTGTATAGAGTCTTGTCAACACTTCAGCAGGAAATACAGCCTGCGTCAAATCTTTTTTATATATATTGCGCAATTCATAAGCGCCGGAAATGCTTTTTGGTTTTACGATTACTGCTGAAATAGGCGGGATTTCATCATGTTCTTTTATCTCATGCTCGTCATGCTCACCGTGTTCATGTTCATCGTGTTCATGTTTGTCATGTTTATGCAGCAAGTCGTGTACCATCCAAACAGTTTCTATAGGCACAAAAACAGCTCTATCCCATGCATCATTATAACGCGGTGCAATACCTACAATCTCATACTCTATTTCATCATGCAAATGTGAGTCAAACTCTCCTGTTTTTCCATGAATGGGAATAAATTTTTCGCCTATCAAAAGTCCGGAATCAGCTCCTGCTACTGCCTCAAAACCACTTGAAAACATTCTGCCTTTTTCAAGCTTGCTTTGATTGTTGTTTGTTATCAAAATGGTATTTGTGCCGATAATAGGCAAGTTAAGATAGTAATCTCCAAAAGCTATCGGTGCAGCCCAAAAGGTTAGAGGATTATTTAAAATATCCAAATAATGCTTGCCATCCAATAACGGCAAAGGCGAAGAGTGCAGATATACTGTTGATAAAACAAGCTGTGTCTCACTGCCTGCCGCACCCACCAACAAATCAAACCTTTCCGCTGCTTTCGCACTGCTCTCACGTAAAGCCCGCTCCTCTAAGGTTATAAAAAGCCCAAAACCAACAACGCCTGCGCTCAATAAGACAATCACCAAAGCGCCAAGCCACATTCGTTTTATGTCAATCCAAATAAGTTCTATCATGTAAAACAAGCCTCTATTTTTCCGCCTTTTTTGAGTTCAAGACGATACGTTAACTGCTTGATTAAAATCTTATCGTGCGTAGCGCAGATAAGAGCGCTTTTAGTTTCATCAGCCAAGGATAAAAGCAGTTTTACCGCTTCAGCACTGTTTTGTGCATCAAGACTTGCGGTCGGCTCATCTGCGATAATAACTTTTGGTGAGTTTATCAAAGCTCTTGCTATTGCTATTCTCTGTTTTTCGCCCCGCGAGAATATGTCTATATTTTTCGAATGTTGAGTGATATTTAAACGTTTCAACAGATAAACTGCTCTGTCAAAAAACTGTTTTGGAATCTTAAAATAACGAAACTTAAGTGGCAGCAAAACATTTTGCAATGCCGAAAGACCGGGATAAAGATAAAAATCTTGCATAACCAACCCCACATTGTCATATCTGAACTTATCTTTTTGCATTTGAGTTAGGGTATCGACTCTTTTATTGTTCCAAAATATCTTTCCATGGTTTATCTCTTCAAGAAGACATAAAATATTAAGCAATGTGCTTTTACCGCTGCCCGATTCGCCCGTAACAGCTAGCTTAACACTATTTCCTATTTCAAGCGCTAAAATGTCAAGCGCCAAATGCTCTTTAAAGCGAACCTTCACATCTTTTAAAATAATATTTTTCATAAAGTTTTAAATGATGCCTCTCTTAGGCGAAGCAGACTTACAAAGCCGCTGTTTTCATCTTTCCATGAGCCGTATTCCAATACTCCCTCAACACGTATAATCGCATTATGCTGTACAAATGTTTGATACTCTTTCAGATATACAACAACGATATCAGAAGACCAATCGGTGTCAGAAGAGCAAAATGGACACAAAGACATGGGCATTTTTGTGAGCACAAAAAAGTTTGATTTGGCTTTCAACGGCGGCGCCATAAAACCATCGATACTTACTTTTTTACCCGAAAGCGATTTGACTTTTTGTGAGAAAGAGAATCCCATTACACCTACATCATCATAAATCTCATCAAAATTAAGAGTCTGTGCATAAACTAAGTTTAAAGACAATGCCGCCATGAAAGCGGCTTGTTTTAAAATGCTCTTGTTTGCTATGCTCATCAGTATCTACTTTTTACTTTTGCCAAGCGCCAAAGCATCTACAATCACTCTAAATAATTGCGTATTATCCATGTAGCCTTTTATAGCTTCACCTCCGGGACCATAAGCTTGCACTATCATATCATCTACGGAATGAACCCCAGTATCTGTATTTCGCGGGATATTTCCCCCTCTAAATACCGCCCCGCTAACACTTTTATACGCTTCATTGGCTATATATTCACCTTTTTCATTTTGTATGGCAGGCACAAATTGAGTATCAAGTTTGGGTCTAAAAGTTTCATAATAATCCGGAAAATTATTAAAAAAGACAGCCAAACGTTTTGAAACATTTGGAGTATCGGGATATCCATCACCATTTTTATCTTCATAATTTGTAAATCCGGCATCTGCATATACTCCAACCTTTTCACGCATATCAGCGCCTTGTTTATTATCATCTACAGTACCTATAATGGATATACCGTGAGTGTGGTCTCCCGTTACGATGATTAAAGTGTCGGGATTTGTTTTTGCAAACTCTTTGGCTAAGCTCACGGATTTATCAAACATTATAGTGTCATAAAATGCCCTCTCCCAATCCAAAGGGTGTGAAGCTTTATCTATCAAAGCTCCCTCTACCATCAAGAAAAATCCATTTTTATTTTTTGATAACACTTCCAATGCCGCAGATGTCATCTCCGTCAAATCCGGTTGATTGGGAAATTTTTTAGTAACGTCGTTTTTTACAATTTGTCTATCAAGAACACCGTCCATGTTGCCCAAATGAAATAACCCTAAGAGTTTGTCCGATTTGCTTTTTGCTTCTTTTAAACTAACAGCATCCGTGACAAACATATATCCGTCTTGCTTAAATTTATCTATATAATTTATCTCATCTTTGCGCTTTGAACCCGGCATCGATTGAGGTAAAAAATATGCAGAACCGCCTCCTAATAAAACGTCAGGCTTTACACCGTAAAGCATTCCGACAATCTCATTTTTATCAGCTCTTCTTCTTGTATGTGCGACAACGGCTGCCGGTGTTGCGTCTTCAAGTTCAGCATCGCTTACTATGCCCAAAGATTTGCATGAAGTCCTGCGGATTAATTCTCCTAAAGTCTCTTGTTTTGGGTGATTTAACGAATTTTTAGCACGGCTTACATAAACCCCCATAGCATTCACTGCGGATTTGTGTCCCGTCATATAAGCACTCATGCTGTTTGCGCTGTCTGTAGCTATAGAATCTGTGCCTGATGTGCCAATGAACGCCATATATGGAAAATCATCAACTGTTAAACGACCGTTCGCTTTCCCCTCGCTTATACCTTTTGAAAGTATCCTTGCTCCTGTGCGATGTGCAACCGATAAACCGTCTCCAATAAAAAGTATCACATTTTTAGCTTTAGGCTTTAATGCCGGAGCATACACCTGCCAATTAACCTTATCTGTTTTTCCATCAACGATAACCTCTACTTTATAGCTTCCCTCTTTTGCGATAGAAACATCTTTTACTACTAAAGAAGAGACGTTTAGATTATCCTCATTTTCTATGAATTCACCTTGATTTTTAAAAATCTCTTTATAGTTTTTGCCATTGATAAGAACCTTAAAATCACTGTTTTTGATTTTTTTGTCAAATTCGACTTTAAAGTCAAATCTCCCGTCTCTTAGCATCTGCGCCCTGTCAATCGGATATATAGTACTCGCATAAAGACTTGCATACAACTCTGCCGTTAAAAAAATTACCGCTAATTTAGTCAAATTATATTTCATGTTGATTCTCCTTAAAATTTACTTAGCATTCAAAAATCCACCCACATTAAGCAGTATCAGTTCATTATCATCAGCCCTGTTTGGTTCTCTGCTGCTTGAAAAGGGTAGATTGTTATCATTGCCTACTATGATATGTTCACTGTCCACGATATCCACATCTTCAATAGTAAAAAACGGAAATTTAAAAACACCCTCGCTTAATGGTTTACGTGAAAGTTTATTTGGATCGCGGATATTTAATAAATCTATATATGCGATTTTTTTGACATCTGCACCAAAATCGCTTAACTCTATCAGATAAACACGCTTAAAAAGCGGAAGATTATCAAAACACTCTTTTTTATCTTGACCTGCCCTGCATGCTTTTTCGCTGACCCCCTCGCCGTTGTCTCTTTCTATGATTAAGCCTCTGTTTTTGCTTATCATATTAAAGTCTCCTATGGCGTTGCCGTTTTTCTCAAGCGGATATTTCCAAAAACGCCCTGTCCACTCCTCTTTTTTCACATCAAACTCCAAAATGCGAAGATACTCCCTCTTGCCATCATTTTCGTAAGCTTTTTTATTTGCATCATATAGCGCGCCCTCAAACAAAGGATACAGTTTAGAACCGTCAATCGATGCCGCCATACCCTCAAAACCTTTGGAACGTTTAACTTCAAAATTTACAAGCGCATTGGGAATATCGGGCGTTTTTACGGCATAATGGTCAGGCGAACGCACCGCTTTGCCGTCTGCAAAAGTCTCAAACACAGCTTTCACTTTTCCATTTATATCGGCTTTGATGAGATACGGTCCAAACTCGTCGCCAATCCAAAAATGACCATCTATTATCTGAAAACTCTCCGTATCAAAATCCGCCCCCGTCAGATAACGCTTCTTGCTTCCCTCATTTACTATATGAAACGGGACTTTTTTATCCTCGTCGTACAAAAAAATACTCTTTAACGGTTTAAATTTTCCGCTCTTAAAATCCACTTCGTAATGGTTGAGATAAAGCATGAAATCGGGCGAATTGGCTTTTGAACCGGCTCCATTATCGGTTAAAAGCCACAATGTACCGTCTTTTAGATATTTTATGCCGGAGTGTCCTTGAAGCGGCTGTCCATCAAAAGGCAAAAATATGCCCGTAGGACGAACGCTTGATAATCCTTCGATGGACGATAGTTTTTCCACTCGTTTTAAAGTTGTAAATTTTCCGCTTGTTTTTAAGCCCTGCGGCGCATCGTCAGGCGTTTTGATAAAAGACGCTGCTTCAAGCACAGCATGTCCTGCCAAATCAGACGAATACTCCCTCGCTGCTTCCCCAAACAGAGCGCTTGCACAACATGCGATACATATTAAAATAGCTCTTTTTGACATTGTAATTCCTTTGCTTATATTAATTTCATATGGAATTTTGCATAAAAGTTATTACCGAAGTGCTACAAGATGTCTTTTGCCTGTTTTCAGGCTATTTTCTTTATCCTTTATCGCTGCTAATAAATTAAAATTTAGATTGCCATGTTTTACAATATATAGAATGATGGACTTTGTTATTCGTCGAATGACAAATGAAACAAATATATCAAACACTTATATTTTTATGTCATTTTTATCTTGCATTTCGTTGCTCATGCCCTATTTCCGTATCCTCAATGCGTTATTCCTGCCCCTCCTTTCGTCATTCCTGTATTCCCCATTTTGTCATTCCCGCGTAGGCGGGAATCCACCAACACAAAGTGTTCATAAACTTCAAATTACAAAACAAGCTAAAACAAAGCAATTTGGTTACTTCGCATTACCTCTTTTTCAATTCCTCTG
>JAIROK010000039.1 GCA_031257555.1 Campylobacteraceae bacterium
AAAATCCGCAAAAACTCCTCATTTTGCAGTTTTTTTTCACGCATGAGACGAGGCGCTTTGTACACTTACGCACTCGAAAATGGTTTTAACAAACTTGCTTTAGCGCACCATCTTGACGATGCGGCAGAGAGTTTTTTTATGAATTTTATGAATAACGGAACCCTTCGTTCAATGCCTCCGGCATATAAAGCCGATAACGGCATTATAGTTATCCGTCCATTGATACATGTCAGAGAACGTCAGCTTAGAGACAACGCCGTTTTAAACAATCTCCCCACGATAGGCGACGAAGCATGTCCTGCCATGCGCTTTGACGTAAAAATGCCGCATGCAAGATACGAGACAAAAGAGCTTTTGGCAAATCTTGAAAAATCCCATCCAAGCCTGTTCGTATCGCTTAAAGGGGCATTTGAGAAGGTGCAGATAAACAGCTTTTGCCAAAAAGAGTTTTTGGAAGTTTAAATAAAAGCATTCTGCTTTTAAGAGCCTAAATTATAAAGGACAATCCTCACATGAAATGCTTTTTGCCTTTCGTTTTGTTCTTTTCTCTAAGCTTTGGAGATAGCAACAAAACCAATTCTATCGGCATAGAGTTTGTGTTCATTCCATCAGGAAGCTTTATGATGGGGTGTGATGAAGACAATGGATTTTGCTGGGAAGATGAAGCGCCAAGACATCAAGTCATCATCTCAAAACCATTTTATCTTGGAAAATATGAAGTTACCCAAAAACAGTGGCAAACGCTGATAGGACACAATCCTAGCAAAGTAAAAGGAGATGACCTGCCGATTACTAATATCTCATGGAATGACGCTGTTGTTTTTATAAAAAAACTAAATGAAAAAGAGGGCGTCGATAAATATAGACTTCCAAGTGAAGCCGAATGGGAATATGCCATAAGAGCGGGAACGAATACGAGATATTTTTGGGGAAACAATGGTGAAGATAAGATAAAAAGTCAATATGCTTGGCTTAATGAGCGTAAAATTCAAAAAGTAGGTCAAAAAAAGCCAAACGCATGGGGACTCTACGATATGGCGGGAAACGTATGGGAGTGGGTAAATGATCTTTATCAGGAAAACTACTATCAATACAGCCCTATAGCAGACCCCAAAGGGGCTGATTTTGGAAGCGATAGAGTAATGAGAGGCGGCAGTTATGAAGAGAATATAAACTTCGCTCGTTCCGCATTCAGAAAGAACGGTTATTACGAAGGAGTACCCTCAAATTCATACGAAAATATCGGTTTTCGTCTTGCCATGTCGGTAGATGAGAAAGATATAAAAGAGACTTTTAGGATTGATTTTGACACTTGCTATGTAAAAGCGTATCTGTTTTTTTCCGCAAACAATGAATACATAAGCGGTTTTATTGCTGTTTTTGATAAAAAGAACGATAAAAAACTTATAAATGTCGGAATCGAAGATATGTATGTGGGTTCTGATTTAAATAAAACTGCCGTAAATTTACAAAAAATCGCTCATGACAACAAGATAATCATATATGACGATTTTAATTTTGACGGAAAAAAAGATTTTGCTATCCGCAACGGAGAAGCCGGCACTGATTATATGTATGAAGTATATCTGCATACTGCCGGCGGTTTTTCATACAGTGAAAATTTTTCAAGATTGACATATGAGGGAATGTTCAACATTGATAAAAAAAACAGAAAACTTGATACCGTAAAAAGAGACGGCTGCTGCTCTCATACGCGCGATGAGTTTGAAGTCATAAGCAAAGATGAGTTAAAACTTAGCAAATCTTTTACACGAGAGTCGTTTAACGACCCGTATATAAATTATCATCAAACGATTTGGAGCAATAATACGGCTCGAAACAACAGCTGGATTGAGCTTGATTTTGAAACATTCGGCACGGCAAAACCGATATTTTCTTTTGTATCGGATAAAAATGATAAGAAGATTGTCGTTTTTATCGACAGCTCCAAATACATAAACTACACTCTTTTGGGCAAAAACGGACATGTTGAGTTTGGCTGCCCAATACCTTATGGCATCAAAGCGGACGGCGAGTGCGAGTGGAAAGAGGACGGAGATGTTATCAATTTTTACTTTAAAGAAGAGAGCAACAAAACCGTGCTTAGCTTCACAAACAAAAATACTACCTACTATATATACGAAAGTAAAGATGATTTTGGTATAGATATAAAAATAAAAGACGGCAAAATTTATAAATTAAACGGCAGACAAGGAAGCAAAAAAGGCAGTCTGAAAGAGGCTTTGAATGCTGAAAATATCGTTCGTCACGATTGCGGTCAATAATGGCGAACGAACCGTTTGAATTTCAAGAAAATATCCATATCAACGCGGCAGGCGATTTGTATGAGATAGTCTATCTTGACGGATACGATGACGCGTTTGCCGCATTTCTTGATTTGACCCTTGGCGGACAATATGCAAAATAACACGAAAAGTTTTTACGACATGAGCGATGTGCAAAAAAATCGCTGGAAGATATTTGTCAGCGTCTCTTTGTTTACTTTTATGGCTACGCTTGACGGCAGTATCGTCAATATCGCGCTTCCTACGATTACTCACAGCCTTGATATCCCGATGAACAAATCCATCTGGATAGTCGCCGTTTACATGATGAGTATCTGCACATTTTTAGTGCTATTCGGCAAAATCGGCGATATAGTCGGCAAGATAAAAATCTTCCGCATAGGCACGCTTGTATTTCTTAGCGGCACATTTTTAGCCGGACTTTCTAATTCGCTTGAAACTCTTATCGCCGCGCGCACTATTCAAGCGTTGGGCGCCAGTAT
>JAIROK010000048.1 GCA_031257555.1 Campylobacteraceae bacterium
ACTTCTTTCTTCCATTGCTCCTATCTGCTAAACAAGGCTTTCCCTGCAATTTGTTCATAGCTTTCTCAACAGCGGCTTCTATTACCGTTTCAAGTTCTTTGGACGTAAAGGTAAAAGTAGACATTTCAGCCATTATTCATCCTCTTATCCTTACATTTGAAACGCATTCTTTTTATTGGTAGAATTACCCCTATAGGAAAAGCAGCCAAGAATTTTAATCTCTCGGGCGAGAGTCTCTTTTCTTTTGGCTGCTTTTCTATCAGAAGACATGGGAATGTGCTGGCTAAGGTGCAAAACCATGTCCTAATATTCTTGATAGCGCTAACTAATTTATTGCCGTTTATTTGCCAGTACATTTTCTTGCTCCGTTTTTCTTTTTAAAAAACTTTTATGACTTTGAATAATTTAAGTTTCTCTTGCTATCTATCCTTAATAAACATAATTATATACTTATTAAGCATATTTGTCAAGTCCTAAATCTTCGTCGGCTGTTGGTTGTTTATTAAAAATAAAAGGAATTTAAATGAAAAAATTAAATGTGGGTCAAAAACTAAAAGAAGCAATGCTAAATTCAAGAATGACACAAGTAGAGTTAGCAAAAGCATTAGGTATTAAACAGTCATCTGTAAGTAGATTAATAAAAAATATAAATACTCCTAAAATTAAAACATTAACTAAAGCTGCTAAGGTTTTAGGCGTACCATTAAATTTTTTTTTAAATGATATAATAGGTGATGTCAGAAATAACAAAGGCATCGTCGGACATAACAGCAATATCGTAGGACAAGACAATATAAATGAAGTTTCAAGAATAGCTTTACTAGAGAAAGACGTAGAAAATTTAAAATTAAAACTAGAACTTCTTCTTGAAAGACAGCAAAAGGAAAAAAATTAGTACAATTATAGTATATTAGTAAGATTAATAAAGTTAAGAATAATTAATAAAAAAGAATTCACAGAAAACAAAAGAAATAGAAAAGATAGCTAAAACTGGTTATCATTTTGTAGGAGTATGGTGATGGAAAATTTACAAGTAGGTGGAAATTTAGCAAGAAGAATTTACTATGATGATACTTTAAATATTGATAAGATATTAAACAAAGTTCATTGCTCTAATGCGTTGTCTTTCTTAAAAAGAGTTCCGGATAATAGTATAGATTTAATTATCACTTCTCCACCTTATTACCAACAGCGTGATTACGGTTGTGGTGGAATTGGAAATGAAACAACCGAAGAAGAGTATATAAACAATATATTGTCAATATTTAATGAATGTTCTCGTGTTATTAAAAGAACGGGAGCAATCGTTTTTAACTTGGGCGATAAGTATTTAAACGGTAATTTATCTTTAATCCCTTATAGATTTGCTATTAAGGCAATAGAAAATAAAAAGGTTTTTTTAATAAATCAAATTACTTGGGCAAAAACAAACCCAACTCCAAGACAAGAAAATAGAAAGCTTATACAATCCACAGAACCTTTTTTTGTATTTGCTAAAACAAAGGATTATTGTTTTAAATTAAATGATTACTTAAGTCATTTGGATAGAAAGAATAAGAAATTAACGATTACTTCTTCAAAGATAGGACAAAAATATTTTGACACAATCAATCAATCAAGTTTAACAATGAAAGAAAAAGAAAATGCAAGACATGAGTTAAAAAAAGTTATAGAAGAAGTTCATCTTGGCAAAATTGAAAGTTTTAGGATGAAAATTCGTGGCGTTCATAAGGAAGCGTATGGCGGAATGGATGGCGGGAGGAATAATCAAATTAGAAGAAATGGATTTACGATTATTAAAATAACAGGCAACGCTATGAAAAAAGATTTGATAGAAAGTCCTGTTGAGATAACAAAAGGTAATAAACACACAGCCGTATATCCATTATACATAATACAAGAATTAGTAAAATTACTATCTAATTATAGCGATATTGTTTTAGATCCATTTTGTGGCAGTGGAACGACCTGTGTCGCGGCTAAAAATCTCAGAAGAAATTATTTGGGTATTGAAATCAATCCTGAATATGTTGCATTGTCAGAAAAACGAATAAATGAAGTATCCAATTGTGAGGAAACTTTTTATGAATGAAAGAAATGTTTTAGAAAATATATATGCAAAAGCTGCTCAATTAAATGTTAATGATATACCAATCATAATTAAAAGAGATATAGATACATTAATTACAAATATAGAGACTAATAAGTCTCTTGTTTCTGCTTTAACAACAAGTTTGTTGAAGAAAATAATATCGCCAAAACAAGATGTTCGTTTACATAGGACTGATTTTGATAATGGTTATTCTGCAAGGGTTTTGGATACTCACGTAACATCGCCATTTTTCAAAGATAATTTTCCAAAGTATGCCAATAAAGAAAGTGCTTTTTTGACATTGGCTACAAGGGAAGAAATTAAATGGACTAAAAAAGACGGAAAGAATTTAAAAATACGAAATATAAAACTTAAAGGGGCTTTTCTAAATATCCTTGACCAGATAGAAACTTTTAAGCAAGACCCTGAAAAGTATCTTGTTTATTTGTTTTTTAGTCTTATAAAATTATCAAAGGCTAATGAGGATTTATTTCACAGAACAGCACATAAGAAGACAGAGACTTCAGGGAACTTAAACATCAATGCAATTTTATCAATGCTTACGAAGCATTTTCAAATTAAGAAAAGTTCAAGGTTGCCTGTGATTGCGATATATTCAATTTATGAAATTCTTTTTAACAAGTTTGATAGATATAAAAGCAAGAAACTTATTCCCTTGCAGGTTCATACTTCATCAGATAAACATGGCTTTGGCGATATAGAAATATATACAGAAGATGGGAAACCTTTTGAAATAGTAGAAATTAAACATAACATTCCTATTGACGAATATTTGATTTTTGACGTAATAAAAAAGATAAGCAAAATTAAGATTGCCAGATATTATATTCTTACGACTTTTCAGAATAGTTTTAAGAATGCTACCGAAGAAAAGAAAATTTCAGAGATGATTTTGAACATTAAAAAAGAGCGGGGAGTTGATATAATAGCGAATGGGATTTTAACAACACTCAAATATTACTTAAGATTTATAGATAATTATGACGATTTCTTAAAATGCTATACAAAAAACTTAATTAAGGATGCTGAAGTATCTACTGAAGTTAAAAATTTTCACATAGAAGAATGGAGCAGAATCAGAAATAGTTATTAGTCGGCATTATG
>JAIROK010000108.1 GCA_031257555.1 Campylobacteraceae bacterium
CTTTATGTAAGACACCAGCTTGAAGAAGCAGGCATTGAAGCTACAGATGAAAATATATTTATCGTTGCCGCATGCAGAGAAAAAGGGTTAGCGTTTTTAAAAGGCGAAGCAAAAGTAAACGTCCGCAAGAACGGCAGTGTAAATGTTGCGCAAGAGGCGAAAAAGCCAGCACCCTCACAAGGCGTAAAAAGTTCTGTCGGTTCGTACACCGTTGTAGTTAACGGCGAAAAATATGATGTGCAGGTTATCGAAGGAGAGGCTACTGATGTGAGTAAAATCACAAAAGTTGCGGCAAATACCGGAGAATCTTCCGACCTTGCCAAAGAAGAGCCTAAAGAGGAAGCAAAAAGCGGCGGCGATGAGGTTGATACTAATGCCCTTAAAGTAAAAGCCGAATTGCCCGGTTCCGTTTCAAAAGTTTTTGTTAAAGAGGGCGAGAGCGTCAAAGAGGGGCAGATACTCTTTTTGCTTGAGGCGATGAAGATGGAAACAGAGATAAGCGCGCCAAAAAGCGGCACCGTAGTAAAAGTTTTCGTATCGCAGGGGCAGGCGGTTGAAGGCGGCGGAGTTTTATGCGCCATCGGATAATTTAGCGATACGGTTTTATCCGAATATTTAAGCAAGATATTCGGATAAAAGCTGTTAATTTTAAACAGCAGTTTTTTCCAATATGAAAATTGTATCGGTTTTACTCTTTAAAAACATGCTGTTTTTGACAAACTTGAATTAATACGGTTGTACCGAAATCACGATAGTTAACTATTATTTTTGATTTTATGTACAGATATTGCATTGAAATCCAATTGGTTTCCGGAATCATTATAGATGGCAATAGGGTTGAGCTGATGTAGGTATTGTATTGAAATTATGCGAGAGAATCTTTTTATAAATTGATTTGATAGCGTTGTATCGAAATAACCTCTTAAAGCCCCTTGATATTTGCACATTGATTGTTGAACCGACACAAGGGCTGTATTGAAAACAACCCGCAGTTTCACACAAATAATATGCGGTATATAGCCGAACTGATATTTAGTTATTTTTTTGCTACTTTTATCTTTTGCATTATCTCTTGAGGATAAAGGTTTTTTGAAAGAGCTGATATTTGTGAGAAATGCAAGAATCTAAAAAGAGATAAAACTTCACATACGATACTAAGACAATAAGAATGTTCCATATATTTTTCAGATTGCCATGCAACGCTTGCAATGACCCCTCTTTTACGTTATTCCCGCGTAGGCGGGAATCCATAAATACGAAGTGTTCATAAATTTCAAATTACAAGATAAACTAAAACAAAGTAATTTAAAAGACCGTATAAAATAACTTTATATTACCTCTTTTAGTAATTATCATGGATTCATGCCTGCGCGGGAATGACATAAGGCGAAAAATTGCTATATCAGTCGCTACGCTCTTTCATAGCAATGACGAATTCTAATAGCAAGAAATGATCCCCTCAATACGTCATTACTACGTAGGCGGGAATCCATTTTATAGAATTAAAGAAGAGTTTGCACTTTTTTTGTTTCGACACTCTTTTAAAATTGTTTTAGATTCCCGCCCGCCTCGCAAATATCGTTTCTTTCAAAAACTCTTTGCTCGCGCGGGAATGACACAGGGGGGGCGAGAATGATGGGATAAGGTGTGATAGTTACGAATAGGGGCACGAATGACACCTCTTTTTTTGTCATTCTCGTGAAAATGGGAATCTCATCAAGAAACAAGAAAAGAAAGTAGATTGCCACACTCCCGTTGGTCGCTCGCAATGACAGAACAGAAGATTTGAAGATTGTACTTTGTGATTTATTTTGTTTGTGAACACTTTGTGTTAGTGGATTCATGCCTGTGTGAAAATAACAGAGAGATGCGAAAATGACAGAAGAGGAAAGGACAGAACAACGAAACGAGCAGGAGATTCACATTTTCACGGAAATGATGTAAAATGAGACGCAGGAATGACACCTCCTCTCCCTTTTTTTGTCATAAATTTGAGGCGTGAAGTATGATGCAGTAATCTATTTTTTATATTTCTCACTCTTTGTTGCTTTCATGGATTCTTGCCTGCACGGGAATAACAGAGGTGAAACATTGGAATGACAGGGAATGGAACACAAGAATAACACCTTCCTTTTTTCATCATAAACTTAGAGTGCGAGGCATGGCTTCCACCTCTGTTATCCCCGTAAAAACAGGAATTTCATCAATGAGTTTGTGAATATCTGCTTACTTTGCAAGCTTGTCATTCTGTTATAGGTATGACGTAATAGAGAGGGTGCATATGGTTGAGGAATTTAAAATAGTGAGAAGATGGATTTCAGCCTGCGCGGGAATGACGGAAAAAAGTGAGTGGGGTGGCAGATATGACGAGGAGGGGCGCAATGAATAATGTAATGGAGAGCATAGGTATGACATAAGGGAAGTGTGAAGCATGACGTAAAAGGCAAAGAATTATGCGAAGGCAGTGCGGAAGCATAAAGAGGAGGGACAGTAATAACAAAAAGCAAAAAACATAAAAAATTAGATTGCCACACTGTTTTCAAGGAAACATTTCGGCAGGACAAAAACGCTTCGTTTGTTTTCAACAGCTTGTAGTGATGAAAGAGAAGAATTAATTATCATGCGATAAATTGTAATGACAAAAAAAGGAGTGTCATTTCCGTACAGATGGAAATCTATAAAAGTTTATGAAGAGATATGAAAACTTACAGATTTGTTGATAAAAACGAGATTTCCATTTCAATGAAAATAACGGAATAAATACGAATTCTTACACGTCTTCACTTTGCACGGAGTGATGCAAAAAGCAAAAAATGACAAAATTGATTATGAATTATTTGATGTAAAAATAGACGGATTGTTATTTTTATATCTTTATTATTCAAAATCAAGTCAAAATTCATATCTATAAATCAAAATCAAAAGATTCAACATTGAATAAAATATTTTAAGAAGATTATATACTATAAAATAAAATTTATTTTTTAAAATAAATAACTTAAAAATAATTATTTATGATTAAAATAGAGATAAAAAATTGTCTGCCAAACAATTCTGCAAATAAAATATATAAAATAATATAATAAAATATAATTAATGACAAAGTAAAATTTATATATAAAATGTAAATATTTATATAGTAGTTATATATAGAAAGTAAAAAATTATATTTTAAATATTTTTTTACAAAAATAAATAAATTTTATGAATATTAAACAAAAATACTGTTTTTTGCATTAAATTTCTGATATAATTCTACGACATTTATTCTTTTATGAATAAAAATTTAACAAAAGGAGTCAAAAATGGCAGTGGTCTTAATGGCTAAATTCAAAGCTCTATCATTATCCAAGTTGAAAGTCCTTTTTCTTTCTATATTTCTTGGTTTTTTCTTGGTTGGTTGCGGAGGAGCCCAAACTCCTGAAATTACCATTCAACCTAAAAGCAAAGTTGCTACAGCAGGTACTGAATCTACTTTGCAAGTAACTGCGAGTGTATCGGATGGCGGAGTATTGTTTTATCAATGGTATAGCAATACGAAAAACAGTACTGAAGGCGGAACAGCTATAGAGGGTGCAAACACCGATGTTCTTACGTTTACAGCACCGTCGGAGGGTTTTGCGTACTATTATGTTGTTATTACTAACATAGATGCTAATGCATCATCATATGCTAGCGTTACAAGTGATGTAGCTGTAATCACAGTTGTAGATTATCCAGTTTATGAAGTTTCGTTTTACGATAAGGATCTAAAGCTATTGAATGTAGAAACGGTTAGAGGCGGTGAAACGATAAATCCATCTGAAGTTCAATGGGGTTCTTGGTATCCATTGAATTCAAACGTAGCAGTTAGTGGAGAGTTAAATATCAATAGTGATACTCTTCTTTTTGCTGTTGCCAATGTTAAAGGAATAAGCAGTCGAGCTGAATTGGAAGCTATCAATTCGGACTTAGATGGCAGATACGTACTTGAAAGCAATGTAGATTTGGGTGGTTCGGCTTGGACACCTATCGGTACCGAAAATAAACCATTTACAGGCAGACTTTCAGGAAAGGCTCGTAAAATCACAGGTTTGACTGTTAATACAAGCGATAATTATGCCGGATTATTTGGCTATGTAAAAGGTGGTCATATTATAGCTGTCAGAGTTGATGTACACAGTAACGGTATTGAGGGTGGCGATTATGTTGGCGGTATTGCAGGATATGTTAATCTTGGTACGATAACTGCTGTAACTGTCAGCGGAGGAGATATTAAAGGCAAAAGCTATGTAGGCGCTATTGCAGGAGCTGTTAGAGTTGGTACAATAACTGCTACAACCTCTTCAAACAATATCGAGGCAACAGGTAATCGTGTCGGCGGCGTTACAGGAGATATCAGTATTGGTACGATAACTGCAACGTACACAAGAGGAGATATTAAGAGTTCAAGTGGTGAATATGTTGGCGGCATTGCCGGATATTCTGATCTTTCTACTATAACTGCTACATTTGGAATTGGAGAAGTTACCGGTAAAAAATATGTCGGAGGTGCAGTCGGATATCTTCGTTACGGTAGTGTTGTAGCTTCTTACTTGCATGGAAAAGTTAATGGAGATGATAAAGTCGGTAAAGTTGTTGGAGACAAGAAATTGGGTATAGTTCTTTTTGGTTTTACTGATGGTTTAAGTTGGTTTTCATAATTTTTAAATTATTTCTTCTGCTTTAAGCAATGAGCATTTTAGATAAGGGCGCTTTAGCGCCCTTGCTTATTTTAAATTATTGATCTTTGTAAAACAGGTATTTTTTAATATATTAGTTTCATATTTATTTTCATATTAATTGCGATTTTTGATAAAAAGTGTTGCACTTTGAAGTTGGGCATTGCATTTTTAAAGGATTTGTATTTATTTTGTAAGATAGGTAAATGCCACATTCTTTTTTATTATTGCAAAGAGAGGCGAAATAATTTAAAAATATAAATCAGATTATCCAATGCTCAGCTTCATTACTTTATATATTTGCAAAATTACATCATGCACGTCTTTTTATCTATTTTAACTTTGAAAATCGGTTTAAAAAAAGAGAAAATTTCTTGCCTTTTTGAAAACATTTTTCAGAAAATTAAGCAATATGCTACTTAATATAGTCTATAATTCCAAAAATTTATCGCTTCACAAAACTACTAAGGT
>JAIROK010000003.1 GCA_031257555.1 Campylobacteraceae bacterium
GAAGCTTTCGGTAGATTTGACTTAAGTCCCGTGCTTGAACTCTTTGCAAAAAGGATAAGCATAAGAGAGTTAAAAAAAGCAGAACGCGTAGGTTACGGCGGAGTATTTGAAGCCGACAAAGATATGATGTCGTCTTTATATGACGCGGGGTATGCTGACGGCATTTTAAGGTACAACGGGCAAGGAGAGTTAAAAACCACAAACGGTTCGCTGATATTAGGGCGCGTATCTATGGACTCCATGAGCATAAACAGCGATGATGAAGAGATATCCGTATTTAACGACGCAAGAGTTTGGGCAAGACATTTTAATACGATAAGTTATGATATCTTGGTGAAATTAAATCCCAAAATAGACAGGAGATTTGTCTAAGTCTCCTCCTCGTTTACTTTAAAAAACTCCTCAATGGGAACTTCAAAAAGCACCGAAAGCCTTAAAAGATGTCCTAAGTTGAAATGTTTACCATGAGCGTAATTTTCCAAATGCGCATAAAATCCCGATGATTGTTGTCCTATAGATAATGCTACTTCAAGCTGACTCATTTTTTTGTTTTTTCTGATTTTTTTGATATTGCACGATATATTTCTAAAAAATTCATCCTCTTGCTCTTTCGTGACTATCTCGGGCAAATTTAGCATATATATTCCTATAGGTAAGTTTTCTATAAGAATAATGTGAATATAATTCTGAAGCAATCTTATATAGAAATGATACCTATAGAGATTAAAAAAACAAAAAACTTTCTTAATAGATTGCACCGTTTATCTATAAAATATAGCAAAATATTCATTTTTTTAAAAAAAGGGGCATTTATGTTTTATGATTTTATCCCGCTCTTGGAAAATAGAAGAAAATGTCGTGCAGTGCTTATGGCAGGATCTCTTTTAACGGCTTTTATGTTTACGGGTTGCGGCGGAGGCGGCGGTAACAGCGACAACGAACCTGAATTATCAATTGTAAAAACAGTTATTGATACATCAAATGCGCAAAATATCATTAAAACTGTAGAGAGTCAATTATCCGATGCTGTTATGCTGACTGTGAATGTAGTCTTTACCCCCACTTCTTGTAGTTACGGCGGAAGTCAAAATTATCCAAATGGAAATAATGGTAAATTCTCATTTAATAATTGTGCCGAAAGCGGCTGGACTTTAGACGGTTCTTATTATCGTGAAGTGATTAATTGGGAGGCTAATTACAACTATTTTGCAATATCCATGTCTTCAATAGATATGCAAATAAAGGAGAAGGGCGGTTTGAGCACTACTGTTCGCGGAAGCATGAAAGCGGGCAGAAATTATGACGGCAACCTGCTTAAGATAACTGATATGAATACGGTATATACCAATCAAAACAGCAAAATAACATTTGTGGGCGGATACTTTTATGACAATATTAACGATACGCCTCAGCAAATTGTTCGCGGCGAAGCCAGCTTTAAAAATCAAACAGAAAATATCGGGATAGATTATGAAATTAGGGCTTCCAAACTTGGGCAGTGCGGGAAATTTCCATATGATGGCATAGAGACGATTTTTGGTGCAAATGGGACAAAGATTGAAATTAAATATGACGGTTCTGCTTCAGATCAAGTCAAAGTAACGCTTAATGATACCGACACGCTTTTTTCGGGTACTTGTGCGGGATTTGATAGTTGGGTGTATTGATTTATTAAAGATGAAGTATGTTTATAAGATCTCATAAAAATATCATTTTATAGGAGAAATAATGCGTAACTTAATTAAATTGTTTACGGTTATTCTGTGTTTATGTTTTTTAGTTGCCTGCGGTGGCGGAGGTTCGTCAAGTGGAAACACTGATGAGACTATTGCAAGCGCTGCCAAGAGTTTTACGGCTGAATTTCCAACTTTTGACGATGGAGGCAAGAACGTAATATATGCAAAAACTAGTATATATTATGATTATGGTTCGGATTATGCTAAAACTGTCAATACTACATTGACAGAGGCTAAAAATTTTTATAGTAACTGCATAAGTGATGATTATTGTGAAAATTTGCCAAATTATGATCCAGCCTCTAAAAATTTGACAAGTATTAGCTCCGGTTTTTATTTTGATGGCGATACTCCAGATTTTAATTTTAAATTACAAGCTGAAAGAAAAATATCATATAGCGAGTTTGACGAGATATTTGGCTCTTTTACCAGATTTGATGATATAACTTGGTCTTGGAAATATGATACCGATATGAGCGTGGAGTTTGATATATACCGCGATAAACTGATAGATAGCGGTTTATTTACTGCGGCAGATTGTGATTTTTCTATCAGCGATTGGCATTGTTTAAAATCCGACGATACATACTATTTTGTAAGTGTAAGTGGTGGCAATACTATTGAGTTTGAGAAAGATATCGCAGATTGAGTAACTGCATTAAGTGATGAACACTTAGAGTCTTTTGGTATAAAAAACGGCAAATCGACGGATAAAAAAGTATAGAAAGCTTTTTAATAAATTCCGTCGTTTGTCCGCAAAATATAGCAAAGTATTAATTTTTTTAAAAAGGAATATTCTATGTTTTATGATTTTATCCAACTCTTGGCAAATAGAAAAAAATGTCGTGCAGTGCTTACGGCAGGATGTCTTTTAACGGCTTTTATATTCACAGGCTGCGGAGGCGGAGGTTCGTCAAGTGGAAACACTGATGAGACTATTGCAAGCGCTGCCAAGAGTTTTACGGCTGAATTTCCAACTTTTGACGATGGAGGCAAAAACGTAATATATGCAAAAACTAGTATATATTATCCTTACTACTCTAAAGATTATGCTAAAGCTATCAATGCTACTTTAACAGAAGTTAAAAACTTTGACAGCAACTGCTTTGATTCTTCACATTGTCAATATTCGCCAAAGTATAGTCCAGCCTCTAAGGATTTGATAGATATTAGCTCCACTGCTTATTTTGATCTTCTTGATGGCGATAATCTTGAATTCGATTTTGTTTTAGAGGCTGAAAGAAAAATATCATATAGCGAGTTTGACGATATATTTGGCTCTTTTACCAGATTTGATGACATAATTGTGCTTTTAAAATATGATACTAATATGAGTGCAGAGTTTGATGCATACCGCGATAAACTGATAGATAGCGGTTTATTTACTGCGGCAGATTGTGATGGTTGGCATTGTTCAAAAAATGATGGATTTGTGTATCACAGTGTAACGGCAGGCGATTTTAACGGAGATACTGAAGCTATCCTTTTTGAAAAGTACTTATTAAATAATTTATAGCAGTTTGGATAAAAACTATAATTACATTCAAACTGTTCACCGCTCTAATTAAGTGAAATAAAATATGAAAGATAAATTTGGGTATTTTTTAAAAACCATTTGGAGGGTTATATGGTGCAAAAAAGAGGAGTATGAACCTTTTGACGATGAATACTTGGAGTCTTTTGGCATAAAAAACGGCAAACCAACAGATCAAAAAAAGATAGAAAAAGCCTATACCAAAGCTTGGGAAAATCGTGATTTTGAAATTAACAAATTTTGGACAAGAGCGTTGTATTTTTGGGGCTTTATATCCGTTATATTCGTTGGCTATCTGGAAGTATTGACAAGTAAAGAATTTTCTAAAATGCAAGAACTGCATATAGATTTGTATCTTTTGATATTGGGGTTGTTATTTTCACAGATTTGGTATCTCTCTATGCTTGGGAGTAAAGCTTGGTATGAAAATTGGGAGAAGCACATAAGAATGCTTGAAAAGTATGTCTCGGGAGACCTCATCAAAATCGTTTTTTATAAAAGCAATATCTACTCTGTTTCAAAACTTAGCGAAATATCAGCGATTATTGTAATGATTTTTTGGGCGGCGTTGCTGATACAGTATTTTTGTGGAAAATCAATCTGCATTGGTCTTGCAACTATTCTATTTTATGCTATATGCACAATAATATTGCGGTACGGTTATCCTTCGGGCAGTTACAAGTCAAAGAAAAAAAATACTTTCATACGCACAAGGGAAAAATATGGGTACTAGGCTTATTATAGCGATAGGTATCGCGATATGGTTATTTGCAACTTTTTCTATTGTTGCAGTTATATCATGTCTTGTGTTCTTATGTGTTTTATACTGTGTACTTGTTAAACGTGAAGTTTTTGCGCTTGGACTTTTTGCGAATAATAAAGAGATTGAAGCTTTTAAAAAAGCAAAGAAAATGGGAGTAAGCAAATCGCTCTACAGTTTTATTCTCCAACGCCCGCACATTGGCGAAATACAAAGGATATTAAAGTTTACAGCGGTAATTATCGCAATCGCGATATGGATATTTATAACTTTTTCTATTGTTGTGGCTGTATTATGGCTTGTGTTCTTTGGTTTTGTAATTTTTATAGGTGCTAAAGATATTAAAAACTTTAAAACTAAAAATAAAATTAAAATTGATGTAATACGAGAAAAATTAGCAGTTAAAATAGCTAATGACCCATGCAAGATAACGTGTCAAATAGGGATAGAACCCGATGTATCATTAATGAGCAAAAGAGAGTTAAAAATGGTCATTGCTCTGTATTTTTTACACCAAAATAGTGGAAATGACCAATTATTAATGAAAGCTATACGAACACGGAATATCTATAGTTATATTTTTGATTATTTTTATGAGGCTTTTATTGATGATGGATATGTGTTTGATGTTGGTATGCGAGAGCGAAACGAATTAACTAAAAAAATGCTTGATGCAGATGATATTTGCAGCATAGCTAAGGATATCGCTAACAATACAATAAGTATAATTAATAATATTTATAATAACTATAAGCAATTTGTAAATTTTGCAAAAAAAATTGATCCTGAATATAAAGTATTAGATAATATATTACCTTATAAAAATATCTTATACGATGAGCGGAGACTTGCTCGTATTGTAGAAAACTATATTGCCAAAGACAGCAAAGGTGTTGATGTTTTATTTGAATTAAGAGATGCACTTGTAAAAGAAATCAGGTCTTCAAGTTGTATTATACCTATCAGAATAGACAAATATTATTCTGCTGCAGATATTATAACTGAAATAGATAGAGAGATAGAGAGAGTTTTATCAAAAGATATTTACGATAACATGTGGAAACCTCTGTTAGTGGATTATATACATATGCTTAGCCTATATGATTCTGTGGCTTCTATAGCTAAAAATATTGCTAATTATGAAAATATATGGGTTGGTGATGCAGAAAAATTTATTGATAACATTACGAAATTTATATGTGAAGAAGTCTTTATGTTTATATCCCCCCACGATACGAGATATGAATTCTTAACTAAATTTTTATCACCTGAAGCCTCTATGCAGTTAGACAAACTTATCATCAAAAGTTTTTCGGATGCTGAAAGCATAAAAGTGTACACCTCTTGCTACTACCCTGAATGCATCGCATATAATTATCCGGAAATCTATCGCAAAATTAAGCATATTGATTTTAAAACGGATGATGGCAAAAAAGTTAAAAATTATATATCGCAAATGGCTGATACATATCAAAATGATTATTTAAGAACTATAATTTATAAATATTTACTTCATGAAGCAGATGATGATTATGCAGATATTCCTATTGGCAAAGAGAGGGATATCCTGAAGGATATTTTATCAGCTCGAAGTGTATGGGAATACCAAAATTTTAATGTACGGGAATACGATAAAACGATAAATCTTATGGATAAGATGTTATTTCCGATTGAGCAAAAATAAAGCATTTGCATTAATAGATACAAATGGCATTTTGATAAATTTTTCTATAAACCAAAGCATAAAGGAACAAACAATGGCAAGCGGTAGTTTACAAACTCTATCTGAAATTTTTAATGATAAATTTTTTAGAGTGCCTGATTATCAAAGGGGTTACTCTTGGGAAAAAGAGCATAGAGATGATTTCTGGCAGGACTTGAACAATCTTGACAACAGTAGGATTCACTATGTCGGCATGATAACTATTGAATATAAGGATGGATGGAATTATATCATTGACGGGCAGCAAAGAATAGCAACTATAATGATTTTGTTAAAAACGATATTAGATAGATTTGATGATGAAGATTATGTGAGCGAGTATAGCAAAAAATCTGATTTGGTTAAAAAGTATTTATATAAACAGAGCGGCAAAAATGAACAAATACAAAATGCTATATTTGGGTACGAGCAGGATAATCCGAGCAACATATATTATAGAAGACACATATTGGGATTGAATATCACTGATTATCATCCTGAAGAGATACATACTTCATATACTAAAAACTTGCAAAATGCTTTTGATGAGTTTCAAAAAAAGGTTAAAAGTCTTAATGAGACTGCCCTAAAAGCGCTGATAAACAAAATCACAAAACAGTTAAAATTTAGCTTGTACGAGATAGAGACGAATGAGGGTTTAGACGAGTTTATCATCTTTGAGACGATGAACAATAGAGGCAAACAGCTGACCACATTAGAGCTTTTGAAAAATAGATTGATATACCTTACTACATTACTAAGAGCCAACAGTGAAGACGAGAAGGAAAAACTTAGGACTGATATCAGCAATGTATGGAAAACCATATATGAGTATATAGGCAAAGACGAATCGGGAGAGATTAAAGATGATGAATTTTTAAAAGACCATTGGAGAATGTATTTTAAGGGTGCGCACAATAGAGCTGTGGCAAATCCGGAGCGTGAATTTTTATTAAGGAGATATTTTATAATTAATAGGATTAGCGGTAACTCTTGCATTAATAATGAAAGCTGGTATCAACAGCTGCGAGAAGAACAGAGTGAAAAGGAACGCATTTTACGATTAATCAATTATAAACAAAACACAGGCGATCCAAATAATATCAATGTTATGAGTGAGATCGCAAGACTTAAAAAGCAGTTGCAAGAGATGGAATTGTTACAAAAAGAAGCAGAAACAATTGATAAAAAGTATCTGGAATACAATGATATCAAAGAGTATATCGATAGCTTGCAAAAGATGATTGTCTCATACTACAAAATGTTCAATCCTTCAGATTTTGATGTTGATATCCAAAAATGGCTGCTGAAACTCAACAGATTGCCGTATGCTACATTTAGACCGCTATTGATGTGCATATTGGCAGATTATAAAGACAGTAGAAAAAACAAGATAGTTGAGATACTAAGACGGATAGAAGGATATATATTTGTAAAGCTAATAATGAGCAAGGGAAATAGCGCTATCGTGGCATATTTTTATATATTGGCAAACAAATATCATGAAATGCGAGATATTGATTATGTGGTCAAAGAATTAAATAATTATTGTCAAAAAAATGTGCGATTTGATGAAAATACTTTTCAAGGAATGATCGTTTATGACGAAGAAACTAACAGCAAAGGCTGGTATTCGTGGAGAGGTATAACATATCTGCTGTATGAATACGAGCTGTACTTACAGGAAAAACGCATAGGCGAAGAAAAGTTAAACTGGAAAGATGCAAGCAAAAACAACATAGAGCATATTTACCCGCAAAGTCCGACAAACAGTGAATGGAGCGACTTTGACAGTTTAGATAGCAATAAACAATATTGTCTCTTGCACTCGCTTGGAAATCTTCTTTTGTTATCCGCAAGAGACAATTCTGCGGTTGGCAATAAATCATTTGTCCAAAAAAAAGAGATTTATAAAACCGCAAATTATAGTGCCATAGAGGTTAGTCAAAATGATAATTGGACACCTGAAACAATAGCGGAAAGAGGTATGAAAATACTGGAGTTTGTGCAAAATAGATGGTGGGTTCAAATGTCAGACAATACCATAAATAATATTCTTGGAGTTTAAAACGCATAAAACAAAAATAAAAAAAGTTGGTATCAAATCCCAAAATAAAAGATAGTTTGCATCAACCGCTGTTATGGTTTTGAAATAATTTGCAAATATAATACCTCCGCCTTTACATACAGCGCTTCGCGATATTGTAAGCGTACGGATTATTTGCATGCAAAGGCAAAACATTTGGCGACAAATAACTATCTTTTTTAAATATCTCTTGCTATATAAGAAGCAGACGCGGTTACCAACTTTTGGTATAAATTTTTATAAAATATGAAATATTACATTTTTCGATTAAGTTCTAAGTGATACATTTTTATTGTTCAACACTAAAAACAGTCGGCTTATATGGAGTTATATCGCCTTTTTCGATTAAATTACGCAATTTTGCCGCAAACCTCATCGGATTTTTTATACTTTCACCACCTTGTGCTATTTTTTCAAAATCACTAAACTTATAATCCCACCATTGTAACATCCGTAAAGCACATATAACATCGTCGGTAAATCTCATTTTTATAATTTTTGCAGGATTGCCTCCAACAATACAATACGGCGGCACATCTTTTGTAACCACAGAATTAGCTGCTATAACCGCTCCATCATCAATAGTTATGCCTCTGCTTAAAAGTACATTTGCCCCTATCCAAACATCATTGCCTATCGTAATATTAGTCTTACGAGAAGATGGACGAGTATTGGTCATATAATTTGAAGCAAAATCTTTTTTGCACTTTGAAAATATAATGAAATTACTATCATAAGTAAAAGATGATGTACTTATCCATTCATATGGATGTCTTGTCCCCATGATATTTAAACCGCTCGCTATAGAGCAATAACGACCTATGGTTATTTCATGCGGCAATGCAGACCAAGAGTAAGAAAAACTCCCCATTGATATTAAGTTACCCCCCCAGAAAGGCGCAGTATGGTTCTATAGTTACATTGCTCATAATTTGTAAAATATCAGATGGCTTGTGCCTGTCGGTTCCATTTGTTGTAAAAAAAATATTGTATTGTCTCAATTTTTCACTAATTTTTGAATAATCAACTCTAATTAAAGGCATTATTTACTCCTTTTGCATGCAATACAGTGTATACATTCTTACAGCATTTAAAAGCATGGCTTTTTGTCTGTCCGGGTTGTCGAAATGAAGAGGCAGCATAGAGAAAAACAACAAAACTACCAATGGCATATTGTCATATACGCTTACTGATGGTAAAAACTTTGTATTTAAAAAAATATTTTGAATATTTAACAATCTCTCATCTATATCAAATTCTATCGCGTAACCGCTTTTTTCATCATTTATGATTCTAAATCTACCTGCTATGATAAAATCGTACAATCCTATCGCAGAGTGTGCAAGTTTGGCAAGATCATACTTTTGATCACCGAAAATTGTTTTTTCTTTTTGTTGATTTAAACCACGCGGGTCAATAAGCTTTATCCTGTCAATCCTTGAATCGAAAAGTATATTGCTAAAACATAAATCGCCATGAAGCACTGATATTATTACCGGCAAAGATTTTACCATTTTTATACAATCGTCTATTATGTGATTTAAACTTTTAAATGTTATGCCGTTAAATTTAAACTCAACATCAAACATAATATGAGAATTTTTAATATACTCTTTGATGCGATCTCTTGTTTTAATTTCATATAACTCCATCGTGTCGGCAAAAATCTTTTTTTCATAAGGTTCATCATCTAAGTCATGCTTTTTTCTTGCTTCAGATAAAAAATCTCCAATTAGATTGAAAATCTTTTTCCAATAAAAATCAGGATTTCTTCCATGCACAAATATTTCATTAAGCGGGCTAAACGGTAGATATTCCAAACTGTAAAAAGGTAGTTTTGTACCCGGATTAATACCAAAGTCTATAAGTTTTGGAGTATATTTTCTCAAATCACGAGGAATCTTCATAAACCAATTTATCTCTGCTTCTATCTTTGTGGTTTGAGTGCTTGATTTTAAAACTTCTCCGTTATAAATTTTTAAATCATTAAAAACTCTTTGTGTTGTCAAATTTGAACGTGATACAAAATATGTGTTGATATGTCCAAGGTCATGCCAGTCTTTAATATCAGCAAGAGACATTTTGTTTTGTTTTGCATACATTCTTACAGATCCAACAAAATCTCCGCGAGATATAGCTAAACATTTAACAAAAAATTTTGGTGATGAAAATGAAAAGTATCCGCCCCAAATTATATTCACCTCTTCTTTTTCCCAATTATAATCATCAGTAATTGTAGTCGTACCTATAATATCATCGCCATTTGGAAGTATTTTAGCTAATGTATCGCCATGCAGCAGTTTCAAAGAGCTATTTTCCCATCCATCTACTACATTTAAAACATACAATATGGATTCAGCCAAAGCAAAATCAACAGGCACAAAAACAACTTCTGCACCAAGCTTTTCCAAGAGCCTATTTTCATTGATGTTTAATTTAAAATTATCAGGAAGCGATACTATGATTTTATCTTTGCTTGACAGTTTTTTCAATAATGGAATTTGATATTCTATCAGTTGATGATTGGCTATAGGTAACATGCACGGCGGTATAGCGCCAAACTCTGTTCTAAATTCGGAGATAACATAAGCTGCGGAATTAATTATCATCATCTTGCATGCCTATCATCTTTTTTATCTCATCGTAATTTTTTTTCAAAAATTCATCAGGACGAATAGCTTTATCATCTACATAAAATCCTTCAAATCCGCACCAAGGTTTGCCTACATAAATTTCATCATACGGAACATTATATTTTTTAAGCCATTCAATAATAATAGGCAGAGTATTTATATTGATTTTTCCTATATTGCCATTATATGTGCGCATATTTCTGCTTGTATTTATAACTATCTCAAAACCAAGTTTTTTGTATTCGCATATCTTTTCTATAATTGCCGTATTTGGGATAGACTCTGCATAATTACCATTTATGGTAAAACATATAGTCTCATCAAGATCTATAACTATCCTTTTCATCTATTTATCTTTTTTAAATTTTAAACACAACAGTTCATACTCATTTGGAGTACCGCAAAAATCGATATGTTTAATATCTGCAATGTCATACTTAATAGATGCTCCGTGTGCTATTAAAATATTATATAAAGGGGCTATATAATACTCGCCAAAAACAGTGTTGTTATTTCGAAGTGATTCAAAAAATATATCTTGAAATCTATTTTTGCTTTTAAAGTAATACAATCCATCACTGCATAAATCGGATATGCGCTCTTTTTCTGTTGTTTTTAAAACATTTCCTTGTATATCCGGCAAAACAAATGACCAATGCTCCCCTAAGCCTCTAAAAACTTCCAGATAACCGTCGCATTCATCGATAAAATCAGGCTTTATATAGTTATGCCTTATCGTGTCTATATTAAAAATATAAACAGGAAAATCTTCTTTGTAACGCTTTAAACCAAGATAGGCTGTTTCTGCCTGACCTCTTGTTTCGTCATCTAACACAATAATATCAAAATTTCTTATCTTGAGTTTAGTGGCTTCTTTTTGTACAAATTCAACTGTATTATAAATATCCCTGCATATAAAAATAAATTTTTCTTTATCAAAATAATATTTAAAAGAGTAAATTGCATGATAAAAAACACTATATTTTCCAAGCGGCAATTGATATTTTGGTATATGATAGCCGGCTTTAAAAAAACGACTGCTTAGTCCTGACATGGTTATAGAAATCACAGCACTCCTTTATGCGCATTTTAGTTTTTCATTCACGACACTCTTCGAGTAATAAATTAACCTCTTGTATCCATTTTAAAAAATATATCAACGACATAGTTTGATTTGAATTTTTCAAAAAATCAACCATAACTTTTCGCTTATTTAAATTCATAGCGCTGACTTAAATTTACATGTGATATAGTTATAAAAAACATTAAAAAAATCCTCAAATAAATTGTTTAATTTTATTCATGATATCTTCGAGTTGTTTATTTTGATTATTAAGCGCATAAGCTCTTTGGGCATAATATAAAGCCTCGTCGTACTTTCTTAATTCAAACAACATTGATACAAAATCTCTCAAAATAAAAAAATCTCTGCTTCTAATCTGATGTGCTGCCACATAATTTATATGTGATAGTTTATTTTTATTTAATGCTCTATAGCACCTTGCTAAGCCACTATAAGAATAAAAAGAATAGGGATCATTTTTTAATGCTTGTGTATAAAAATCCACTGCTGCATACAAATCTCTTTTGCGTTCACTAACAAATGCTTTGCATTGCCATAAATCCATCCATTTATATTTTAAGCATTGGCTAGAAATATAAGATTCTATTTTCTTTAATGCTTCAAGTTTATCTTTAGATACATTAACTATTTGCATCAAAATTTCACAATATACTTCTGAAGCAAAATTAATAATCGGTTTTATATTGGAAGCATGACCTGCATATTCAACTTGTTCAACTAAAGCCAAAAACAAATCATTATTTTGAATTCTATCACTAGATATCATCTGCGGCCAATTATTTTTTGCTATTTCAATATTATTATCAGATAAATATTTTGCCAATAAAACACCGCTTGTTAATCTATTTGTATCCTTATTGTCAACATGCCAATATTCTGGCAGCTTATTCCAAAGTGATGCATAAACATTCATTGTAGGTTGTGTTGCTATCGCAAACTGATCATCACAGTGTCCATCTGATGTTTGTCTTACATGTAATTTATTTTGTATTTTTTCCCAAGAAATATTTATTTCTTTTTCCAAAAAGAAATCAGGACGCATTCTGATAACAAAATCATATTCTTTACCAGATTTAATGAGTGCTGCATTACATTTATATATTTTATAAAACATAGGTAAGCAATTTATATTTCTTTCGGCATTCCCAATTGGATAAGTTACATTTAAAATTCTATGTTCTGTTTCAAATGATTTGAAACTATCTTCTATATTAATATATGTAGTATTAAACACTTTTTGTAATTTATTGTTATCTATAACCTCTTTTTTAAATAAATAATTCTTTAAAATGGGATATTCTTTTTGCAAGGATGCAGGAGAATATTGTGGAATTGTCAATTCGCCAATAAGATAATATAAATAGTGTGAAGGAATAATTCTATCCAATGCTGTAGTAGCGCCTATCTCATTCCAAATATCTAAATATATATCCAAATCATATGTTTTGGTATTAGCAAATAAATTTAAAATAGATTTTTCCCATGTTGCTTCGAAATTACGTAATTGTCCTGAAACACAAAGTGCTATTTTATATATTTTTTTCGTATTAGCATAAATTGCACATTGTTCATCAAGTGCCTCCTTAACTTCATTGGCTATTTTGACAGTAATATTATTTTTAAAATCACTTAACTCGCATGCTTTTTTACAATGCTTATAAGCTAATTTTAAATAGCATAAAGATGCTTCCATATTATTTTTTGTATTTCTATACAATTCAAAATTAGCAACCCCCAATTCGCGGTAAAGCATGCTATCGTTTGGATAGTATGTTGTAGTTGAATTTAAGATTTTTATAGCTTCATCATGACAACCGTTTTTATTTAAACATATACTATAGTCAATGGTTGCCCCAATATGATAAGGATAAATAAATTCGTGAGCTTTTTTGTAGAACAATAACGCTTTTTGTCTATCCTTTTTATGCTTATTTAAATATTCTCCTATTGTCCAACAATATTCAGGTTCAACATCATTTACAGTCTCAATATCAAAAAAGTCTAATTTCAAATCTTTGTCTTTATCAAATGCTAATTTTAAAATAATTGCAAGAGCAATTTTTTGCTGTAAAGTTGGACAATTTACCAATAATATATCTGAATTAAAAGCATTATAAAAATCCAATAAAGGCTTTGCCAAGTCATTTTGCAAAACAATAATCTTGCTTTCAATCGTTTTGACGGTAAGTTTTTTTATGTTTTTTATATGAAAACCCAATAAACTTTCTGCAGACCTTTTATCCAAAGGTAGTTCCGGATATTTTTCAAGATCCCAATATTTATTTAAAAATGTAAAAATAGATGCGTATTCATCCATACTTTTAGAGCTTCCAATAGCAAAAGAATCATTAAAAAAATATGGATTATCCTTTTTTCCTGTAGATTTTGATGTGGTTCCTATCTCATTATCTTTATACGTAATACTTTTAATAGTATCAATTAATTTTTCAATATCATCAAACTTTATATCTGTTCTGGTTCTTATAACACAATCATATTTAAAGTCGTTTTTATTTTCATATTCACTTTTTAATCTATTGGCATCCCATATTTTATAAAACATAGGCAAAGAATACATATATCTTTTTGGCATAATTTCTAATAATTTTTTAGGATATATAACATCATGAAGCATTCTTGAAACATCAAAATCATCAGGCATGTGCTCTATATTTATATCAATTATATTTGGTAAAATACTAATGATATGTTCTTTGGAAACAATATTATCCAAATAAAAAAGGTTATAAAGATTTGGATACTGCTTCTTAAAACTTTCTATATCATAACAATATCTTCCCGCATTATCTATGCCTATTATAAGTTTTGCTATCGAACTATTGGGGAAAAATCTATCATAAGCAGACGTGGCTCCTCCTTTATCCCAGGTACTGATAAAGACATCAGCTTTTAATATATTTGCTAACTTTACTATATCACTATCTATATTGAGATTTCGTATCTGTCCTGAAACACAAAGTGCTATTTTCATGCTAACACAAGCCTATCAAAAATAGAATCTATAGTCTTTTTTTGTGATTCTATAGAATAATTTTTATTAAAAAATTTGGTAGCATATATTTCTACTTTTGAACGAAGTCTATCATCGGTGGAATATTTCAATATTGATTTGGCAAATTTATCAACCGTATCAGCAAAAATAACAGCTCTATTTCTACTATCACAAATACCATCAAAAGCTTTCGAAGTACCTATCACGCATTTCCCGTAAGACAATGACTCGACAACCTTTATCTTCATTCCAGCCCCACCAAGTATCGGTGAAATTACTACTTTTGATTGAGAATATATACTTTCAAGAGTCGATACTCTGCCTAACAATTTTATATTGATACTATTATCAGCAGCTATTTGTCTTATGGTGTCATTTTTGCATATATCACCAACTATAGCAAAACTAAAATCAGGCTTTTCCTTTACCACAAACGGGAAAACCTCTTTTAAAAACCAAACCAACCCCGTAATATTAAAATTAGCTATAGAACCCAAAAATAGCGCATCATAATTATAATTACAAAATGGAATTATATTGTCACTGTTGCTTTTGGAAAAATGCGGCAATGTTATGATTTGTTTTTGATTTTTCAAAAAATCAGCCATGGCTTTTTGTTCATTTGGATTTATAGCTATAATAAGGTCAGCTTTATTTATGGTATTTATTTCGCTTTTTAAAAATTTATCAGGATCTACATACAATTTTGTATTATTTGCCGTTTGTTCGTCAATCAAATGATAGTATTGAAAGTCATGCGTATCAAGTATTACTTTACCATTAAAGTTTTTGGGCACTGTCGGCATGGAGTACGCATAATTTATAAATATATTATTTATCTTAAATCGATCTATTTGCTCTCTAACGGCACTGATAAATTTCGGCGGACAATCCGATAAATTTATTATGCTATTTTTAGCAAAAAATCGTTTATGACAACAATATAACAAATGCAATATTTTATCTTTTATAGTTGACTCTAAATTGATACCTTTCACTACTTTGATAGAAGCAGCATTCGAATAATACTTCATAAGTTCTTTTTCATAATTAATACTTGTTTTGCCTTTAAACGATCCATTCATGATGCAGATATGAACCTCTAAATCATCTCTTTCAAGAGCTGATTTTAATATAGCGTCTATTCTTGTTTGATTACCTCTATATATAGGTATAGGCGCTAACGGTATAACAAAAAGAATTTTTCTTTTGGAAGATCCATCACTATAATTTTTATCTTTTAAAAATACCTCTTTACCCAATATCCTAATTTCACTAAAATCTATTTTTTCTGTTATGGTACGTTGAGCGCCATTTTCAAATATTGTGCTGGTTGCAAACTCTCCAAAAGAGTATATATTTTTCAATAAATGCCGATAAAAACGATAGATTCTTTCTTTTTGGGGCAATTGTGCTTTACAAATCAAACTTGCCGCATGTTCAGCACTTGTGGCTGTGTGAGCAAGCCCTCTGCGAGCATAAAAAGCATTTCCTGTACAAACAACTTTTTTATCAAAAGCCAAAGATAGCAAACCAACACCGGAATTGATCAATAAAACAGTATCGGCTATCTCAATCAAATCATAAATATGCGTATTATCATTTACATATTTAATAGTTTTTGTTTGTGATTTTACAGGAAAATATTCTATCTCTAATGGATGTTTTTTTAATAAAAAGATATATTGTACTTTTTCTCCATTTAAAATGCTATCAATCTTTTCAATCCAGCTAATAAAATTTTTTATACTTTTCACTTGTCCTGACATGTATTTTATAACGGTATCATTTGGTCTTTGCAGTGGAACAAAAACTATTTTTACATCTTCTTTAATTGATAGTTTTTCTTTTATCACTTCCTTGCCTACACGCGCACTGTTAATCTCTAAAGTTTTGTTTGAATTTTTTAAATTATTTATGTACCGCTCAACACAATCATAATCTTCTTGCGTAATCTCATGATTCCACTTTTCTATTTCATAGCTATCAGAATCGCTGTTAAACCCACTATCAAAAAACCATGAATTAGGTAATGCGCCTCTATCGCTGGAGATAACGGGTATATTGCTTTTTTGCAGGCTTAAATAACAATTCAATCTTCTATTGTTGCCGTAAGGATTTGGCATTAAAACATGGGTATAATTATGTCTTTTAACATATTCGACAATCTCTTGAGATTTTGAAAAAACATGCTCGCTAATTTCACCGCAAACATTTAGATATGGCAATGCTATTTCTATGGATTTGAAAAAAACGCTATCCTTTTTGCCCAATAGAAGAGTTTTCATATTAATTATTGTATTATCTATCATTACTATCCTCTAAATTAAAGTATTTTATCTTTAGTTTTAAACAAACAAACTCGATAAACAATCTATAAAATCCACAAGCTTGTTTTTTAATGCTCGCAACTAGCGGTACCATTTTTATAGCTTCAGGTTTTGCTCCAAATACAATAAGTATTTTCAAAATTGAATCTTTATTTAAATTGTGTTAAAAACAGCAAGTAAGTATATATATATATATTAATTTTTGATTAATTTTACTAAAAACTATTTTGTATTTTTTGCTTGAACTATAAATGTTTATTTTACGAAGTGAGAATTTAGAGTTGTTTGTGTGAAAAATAGTACTTTAATATATCAAATGGAACATTTATTGTCTTGAGAACTGCAAAAAGGTATATTGTAATCTGTCGTTATAAGTCTTTTCTCTTTTTAAACAATCCATATGCCGCTTAATCCAAATTTCCCAATTGCTAATCTCATGAGTAAACTACATCCATCTAAGTTAGCAAATCTTCATGTATGCATATATTTTCAAAGATTGAAGCGTTTTCACACAGGTTAGAATCTAAATGAGCAAAATAACCAAAACTTGATTATCATTTGAATGTTTTGTGATTTTATTTACACATAAAGATTAGGATTTTTCGTTTGTATGAGAAAAGTTAAATGAACAATCCAAAACAAAAAATGTAGCAGAGAGCTCTTGTTTATTGTTTAAGCTGTTTTGTCTATTCTTTTAACCATAAAAATAATATAATGCATGAAATGTAATTCAATGCTTATGTTTAAAAAAGGGAGACACTGTGCAAAAGTTACTATTTATTTTATCGTTTACTGTTTTGACTGCTGTTTTTGCGTTCGCGCAATCGTCTGTTTGGAAAATCACCAAAGGCAAAAATTCTGTCTATGTTGGAGGAAGTGTTCATACATTAAGGACGCAAGATTACCCGCTCCCAAAAGAATTTGACAAAGCTTTTGAAATGTCTGATGTAGCTGTTTTTGAAGCCAATATCAATGAAGCAAACGATCCTGTTTTTATGCAAAAAATGGTACAATTTATGGTATTGCCAAATAATCAAACATTAGAAGCAGTACTCAGTAAAAAAACCTATAAACTACTTGAAGCAAAATGTGAAGAAATTGGTATACCTATAGAGTTTATGAAAAATTTCACTCCATTTGCTATTGTAAATACACTTATGGTCATACAAATGCAAAAAATGAATTTCACGCCCCAGGGAGTTGATGCCTATTATCTTGAAAAAGCAGAAAAAAATAAAAAAAGAATCGAATTTCTTGAAACGATGGAATTTCAAATAAGACTATTCTATGGTTCTGATATGATGGGAGATGATTATGTACTGCAAGCCATCAAAGACTTGGATGATTTAAAAGAGATTATACCTTCTTTGATAACTCAATGGCACAATGGAACTTCACAAATCACCGATATGGCAGAAAAAGAGATGAGGGAGAAATTTCCAAATCTATATAAAGCGATTATTGCCGATAGAAATAAAAATTGGCTTATTTTGATTGAAGATTATTTGACCACAAAAGATGTAGAATTTATAATTGTCGGTCTTGCACATCTGCATGGCAATAACGGACTACTCAAAAGTCTTAAAGAGAAAGGATACAAAGTCGAATATCTAAAATAATCAGCAAATTTTTCAAAGCGATATGAGATTTACAATTTCCGCATGACAATACAAAAGAGATAAAATCTTATTTGAGTACAACGATATATTTAAAAAAAATCGTAATATCGGCTGTCTTGGTTTTCATTGAAGATAACGCAAATGGTATCCCGAATGCGATTCGAACGCATGACCTTCAGATTAGGAATCTGACGCTCTATCCAGCTGAGCTATCGGGACAAAAAAACAGATTCAAATTATGCCCAAAAGCTGTTTAAGATTACCAAAATGATGTCTTGATTTGTAAAATATCTTGATTGTTTTTAAAGTTTAATACTGCAAAATTAGATTTTTTTCTATACTAAAAAGCATTTTTGTTCAAACGCATTAGTTATAAATATGCCAATTTTATATATACTTTTAGCAAAAATAATTATGATTTTATAAATTTTCATTTGTAGTAATAAGATAATAGAAATATATACAGTATATTCTAAAATACATTTATAACATCATTGTCAAAAAATTGACAATGATGTTTATCTGTTTTAGAACCTAATATCTACACCAAGTTTTATACCGTGTCCCCTATCTTTAATAAAATCTTCATTTTTCACATTAGCACTATCTGTATATGTTACTTCATAATGGTTGTAGCGATATACATATGACAAATCAAATGATAAATTTTTAGCAGGAGAAAGTGCCAAACCTGCAATACCTTGAAGATTGTAAACTATAGTATTATCGGCAAAACGAATATTCTTGCTTGTATCGTTTTTAACATTTTGATAGCCATAGCCTCCTTTGATGCCAAGTTGTATAGAAAGCGGAATGCTTTTTATAATACGCTGGGAAAGTTCAAGTCCGAGCAATACGCCACTCTCATCAAATCTGTCAGGGTTATAATATATCCCCGCATAATATTTAGCACCAAAATGATCGCTTGTTGTGGGAATATATCCTCCTATTTGCAATTCATAAAATATACCGTTTTTACCAATGAAATTTTCTATAGTAAGACCATTTTTTACTGTTTTGTTGTCAAACGATGTTCTTACCGCATGAAATCCCAAATAAAAACCTTCATTCTCATATTCAGTGACATTGTTTTCAATGTCATTAGCTGATAGAGTAGAAAACGATAGCGCTAACGCCACGGCTGCACCAACTAAAATTCTCATATATAACTCCTTTAAAAAAATATTGTTAGTATTATAGCATTTTTTATATAAATAGTAAATTATTTTTCATGAAATAAGAATAATAATTTGCTACATAATAAAAATATATAAACTATTTACCTATAATAACAAGCAAACACTTAAAATAATAAATTCAACATATTTATATATATATTTATGTTGCTTTTGTATAAACTGATTTAATCCCCCATAGTATTAAACCGCTGCAAGTTCATTCTGCTTTTTGCTTGGCAGATGATTTGTCACTCGGTTTTATTGTTATGGTTAGATAATGAAGTTATTTTGTTTTTTAAAATACTAAACACCGGCAAAGGTAGTCTAATTTTACATGCATTATATGTCAAAAGCAGGAGAGACGGTTTTGCCGTAACTACAGCAAAACCGTTTAAATATTAGCCTTTTCGCTTTTTAATTATCTCTTCGGAGACATTTTTAGGCACTTCTTGATAGTGGTCAAACTCCATAGTATATGTTGCGCGTCCTTGTGTTTGGCTTCTTAAGTCTGTTGAATAACCAAACATTGTCGCAAGCGGGCAAAACGCATTTACTATTTTAAGTCCGCTTCTATCGTCCATAGAGTTAATCTGTCCGCGGCGGCGGTTTAA
>JAIROK010000016.1 GCA_031257555.1 Campylobacteraceae bacterium
GGGAATATCGGCTTGCCGTAATCCGCACGCTTACCCAACAAAAACACTATAACAAGTCCGGCAACACCCGCATTGATATGTACGACAGTACCGCCGGCAAAGTCAAGCACGCCATCGCTCCCTAAGAAACCTCCGCCCCATACCCAATGACATATAGGCGCGTAAACGGCTATTATCCATATGACGCTGAAAATCAACCATGTGCTGAATTTCAACCTCTCGATAGGCGCACCGCTCACAAGAGCCAGCGTAATACCTGCAAAAGTCATTTGAAAAGTCGCAAATAGTATAGCAGGGATAGTTCCGCTTACATCGCCGACTGCGATATTTTTAAGGAAAAATCCGTCAAATCCTATCAGACCTCCTATATCCGTTCCAAAAGCTAAAGAGTAGCCTACCACTACCCAGACAAGTCCGGCTATAATATAACCTCCGATACTCATAGCCATTGTATTCAAAAGGTTTTTAGAGCGGGACATACCTCCGTAAAACAGCGCCAAGCCAGCCGGCGTCATAAGCATAACAAGCGTAGTCGCAACTATAACCCAAGCCGTATCGCCTGCATTTAGCACGGCTTCAGCAGCAGCCTCTCCCTCTTCCTGTGCTACCAAAATAGCAGGCAACAATGTTAATGCCAAAAGATAAAGTAATCTTTTTCTCATTTTTGCTCCTCATTTGATGAATTTGAAAAAATTTTAGCATTTAGTATCCATATTTTTATACGAGCTATTGCTTAATTTTTAATCATAGTAGTAGAATTATTGATGCATGTACTGCTGATAATTTGATTTTTGATAGATATTGATTATTCTTTTTACGTTATAGCAACTGCTTTTGATTTTGATACTGTCAGTCAAAACATCAAATTTATTTCAAAATATGCACATATTTTTACAAGGCAGATGATGATATTAGTTTTCATATATTTTAAAATATAACATCAAAATATTTTTTAAGTTTCAATTTGCCGATATTGGATTAAAATATATGATTATTGGTTTTTATATCAATAAAATTTCCATAGGAGGACAAAACAATGGCGTGCTGCGGAAAAAAAGATGCTAAAGCAACAAAACCTGCCGATAAAAGCGACAGCAAAAAGAAATCAAAATAATTTGATTTTTAAAAAATAGCTGTGTCAAAATATCGATACAGCTATTTTTATTTATGACATTTGTAGTACTAATAGCGTGTTATACTCGGTAAATTACCAAAGACTTTCGATATCTATAATCTTGACATTTTAGTCCCTTTAATACATTCCCGCCAAAGGCTTTTTATCTTCGTAAATTGATAGAAGATAATCTTGATGATTTGGAAGATTATTATCTGACTAAACAAGCTGACTTAAAAAAAGAGAGAATATATACTTTAAAAGAAGTGAAACAACAGCTTGAGTTGGACAGTTAAATTTAAATAGAGTTCTAAAAAAGAACTGTCAAAACTTGATAAATCGGAATCTAAAAAAATCATCTCTTTTATTGAAAAACTTTCTATACAAAGCGGTAAGACTCTTAAAGGTAAGTTAAAAGAGTATTGGCGTTACCATATCAACGATTATCGTATCATTTGTAAGATAGCAAGACAATAAACTGGTTGTTTTGGTTTTAAAAATCGCTCATAGAAAAGATGTTTATGAGCAATCGTTTTTTCATATATTTGCATTCCAAAGAAAATTAACCTTTGCCATCTTTGCTTCTCTACTCTCCTACTTTTTTGTTCCGTTATAAAGACGAGTTGAAAAACACAAAAATGTCAAAAAACTAAATCTGAACTAATTAATGTTGCTATTAAAGATTACTTCGCTAAAAGCACTTACAAATCTACAAGCAAGAAGTTGAACAAATTATAAGAGCTTTAAAAAAACTCAATGAAAAGATTTGTTGTGAAAATTGAATTAAAAAAAAGTTTGTTGATTTAAATGAAATTGAAGATTTTTTGAAGGTTAAATTTAGTATTTTTAAAAATCTTTCAGCAGATATCACTGAAGGTTGTATTTTCTCTTTGCAAGAAAACACTTTTAATATTTAAGATATTTTAAATCAACTATTTAAGCAAATTAGAGATTATAAAAATAATTAACTGGTGCGGTCGACGAGACTCGAAATTATATACCTACCTTAAATAATTCAATTGTATTGACAAAATGCGTATTATTGTAGTATAATGTGCACATATTTTATAAGGATCATGAAATGACTTCCAATACATCAAATTTAAACATTCGTGTTGATAAAGATATAAAAAATCAGGCTGAAGTGTTTTTCGGCACAATGGGACTTACAATGTCAGCTGCTGTCAATATATTTCTGCGCCAATCACTCATACAGGGCAAAATTCCTTTTGAGCTCAAATCCGATCCATTTTACAGCGCTTCAAATATGAAAGCTTTGAAACAAGCATTACAGGAATTAAAAGACGGTAAGGTTGTTTCCAAAACTCTTGATGAATTAAAGGCTATGGAAAAATGAGAATATACTTTATGCAATTAGCTTGGTCTCATTATATTTATTGGCAAACTCAAGACAAAAAGACTCTCAAGCGTATAAATCAAATTATAGAAGATATTTTGCGCAATGGTAATGATGGTATAGGTAAACCTGAACCCTTAAAAGGTGATTTATCCGGCTGGTGGTCTCGTCGTATAGACGATACAAATAGACTTGTTTATAGAATAAATAATGAAGTTGTTGAAATATTACAATGTAAAGGACATTATGAGGATAGATAGCTATTTGAAATTACATATTTAAATTAAAATATTTATTGTTTCCTTTATGACTTCTTCCATTTTTTACTTTACTTTGAATACATTATATACATTTCGTATAATTGCTTTATTTGTCCTCCAGTTATATTTATTTCTTGTCGTGTTCCATTTTTATCTGTCAGTCCTACTATTATTGTTGAGTTTTCATCCCATTCTGGATCTTTTATAAATTGTTTCCATTTGTCTTTTATTGTTGGTGGGCAATCTTGTTGTGCTTTAATTGCTTCCTTTAGTATTTTTTTTGCTTCTTCTTTTTTTTCTTTTATTTTATTTTCTATTATACATTTTTGCCATTTTTCACTTATTGTTTGTTTTTTAGTATCATTTGCAAATATATATGTGGCTAACGTTAAAAATATTATTAAGTATTTTACTTTAACGTTCATTGACTAAAATCCTTTGTTTATTGTTTTTACAACTTGATTAAATTCATTTGTTACACTTCCTAATATTATGAAAGTTATTATTGTTGTTACTGCCAAAAAAATCATTAATCCTATGAAATAATATGACATTGTTTTTCCTGCCATTTTTATAATTTGTTTCATATCTTCTTCATCTTTTTCTTCTTTATCTATCCTATTTTTTATCATTTCTTCAATATTTTGAATAGACTTTTTATCTTTTGGTTCATTAGTTCTTCTTGATAGCAAATCTAGCATTTCTTCATCAGTCACTTTAACGCTCCTTGATTTTTTTAAGTTTTAATTTTCCGCTGTTTGCTTGTTCTTTCATATCTTTTAATTTTTTTAGATATTGTTCCAATTCTTCTATTTGTTCCTCTAGCATTAGTCCTTGATTGATTAATCTAATTAATTCTGGATTATTTTTTTCCCAATTATTTAGTGTAGAGACATCTTTACCTATTAATTCTGCTAATTCTGCTCTTGTCATAGAATAATCCAATCAAAAATATATATAATATAGAATTATTCTACTTATTCTTAAGTTCATTTTAATATTAATTTCAATAAAATAACTAAAAATATTGAATTATTCTATATTTTATTTTGTTTATATAGACTTTTAACTTGCATTATACAAAAACTTTCAAAAAAACCTAATTTATTGGGCTTTCTTGAGGGTTTTTAAGATTCTCAAGGTCGGTAGATTTTAACGCTCTCTACCGACTTTCAGTTTAAGAGCGTTAAAACATCAAAAACCACGCAAGGAGCGTTACAATGCATACTTTATTAATCGGTCAAATAGTCGGGGTTCGCCCTATTGCTCGCAAAGATAAAACTACAGGTGAGATTATTCAATCTGTTGACGTCTCTATCCAATCAAACCTAATCGATAACGATGGTTACGATTTGCCTAACATTGAAACTATCAATTTTCCCTATTCAATGATTACAAAATTCCAAACTTACAAAGGTAAATACGTCGGTATAGCTTATCGCTTTATGCCTACTAAAAACGGTAACTATCTTTTTGTTGATGAAAGCATTGCCATCATACCTTTTGATAGCAATCCTCTTGAGACAAAGAAAAAAGCAGGGTAACTCCCTGCTTTAAAGTTACATGTAAGGCTACTTTGTAGTTTTACACGTGGCTTTATGACCACAATATTTTTTTAGGAGGGTTCCTATGAAAAAGTTTCTTAAAACTTTAGGACTTGGTTTTGTTTCTGTAGCTTCGCTTTCCAGTTTTGCTATGGCTGATGCTATGGATCTATCGGGTATAACATTTGCTACGTCTGATGTTTTTGCCGTTGGTGCGCTTATTCTTGCAGGTGTAGCTGCTATCTGGGGAATTCGTAAAGTTATCGGCTTGGCAAGTAGATAATGTTCGAATTCTATATGGGGGCATTCTTTGCCCTCTTTTCATCTTTTGCTATGTTTTTGGCTGTTTTATGGTCTATATCTCAAGCAATTAAACTTGCTAAGTAGCGTTAGTTAAAATGAAAAAATACTTATTCCTTTTATTAATTTCCATCTCATTTTCAAATGCTGCGTACTTGTATGATTACGGTGCTGATTTATTATGTATTGACGAATTCTATTTTGAAAACAAAGACGGTTATATTAATTATTTAGAATCTGATACTAAAAAATGGACAAGACGCCTTGATATGGACATACCTAAAATAATGGATGGCTTTGAATATAAAGACGGTAAATGTATAAAAACTTCAAATGATATCTTTATGATGTCTTTAGTAGGTATCTTTTGTGGTTTTTTGACACTATCCGGAATGATATATCTTGTTATGAGGGTTCATAGATGAAAATAATATTATTTTTTATGATAGCTATACTTCCCGCTTTTGCAGAAATGCCCGTGTATGAATTTACAAGCGATATCACTTTTAACTTTTACTATTCAATATTTGTAAATCTTGCCGTTGTTTTAGTTCCAATATTCGGCGCTTTAAGTTTGATAAGGTCTTGAGATGAAAAAGATAGCGTTATTATTTTTATCTCTTGTATCTTTTTTATTTTCTTCGTCATGCCCTTTAACTCAAACCTATAATAATCAAACCTATATTAAAGATGCTTCTTTAACTTCATATAATTTTTATAAAATTGGCAATTTGTATTCTCCTGTTTGTCTAGTTCCTTCTCGTGCTGATGTTTCTCTTGAATGTTCTTTTGTTAATTATGATAGTTCAAATGACATTTTAGTGTTTAAAGATACTTATCATGATGGTGATATTTGTGGCTATAATGTTTATAATGAGCCTGGTTTTACTCATCATTCCGATCGTGTTGTTTACATTCGTGTTCCTGACATTGAAGATAACGAAACTTGCAATCTTCCTAATCAATATGAACTTTCTGATGATTCTTGCTTGGATTGCTCTAAATCCAATAATACTCAAAAATGTATTTGCGAAGGTCTTAACCGTTCTTATTCTAATGCTCATACTGATGTTCCTCTTGGTAGCGGTCAAATTGGTGGCAAATGTTATTCTAAATGGTTATCGTCTTGCGATGATGGCATGCAATTTGAATATTATAAAGAAATTTCTTGCAGTGATGACAATAGCACTAATACAACGTCTCCAGGTGGCAATTCAACTGAACCCAATACAAATTCTACCACTCCATCTAACCCTAATAACCCCGATGATAATTCTACCTCCTCCGGTAGTGGTGGTGATAATCCCGGTTCTGGTAATCCTGGTGGTAATGGTAATCCTGATGATAATGGTAGCTCCGGTGGTTTTGGTGGTATCGGTGGCTCTGGTGATGACGATAATTCAATTAATTCAACTGATGATAACGGAACTTGCGAGGGTGATGATTGTTGTGAAGATTGGTGGTGTTCTGAAGAGAAAACCGCAGATCCTGAACGTGCTTTTAAAATGTTAGAGGCTGAATATGAAGCTATTTATTCATCTTTCAATGATTTTAGAAATCTTTTAAAAAACGGCTTCACCTTGAATGTTCCAAATGGTAATTATCAAACTTCAAGTATTAATTATCATGGTAAAGAGATTACTTTTGACGTTTGCGGTTCTTTTAGTATGTTCTCTCCTATAATCCAATTTATAGTTACTATTTGTGGTTTTCTTATTGCTTTAAAAATCTACCTTTGGAGGTTTTAAATGGCTTTACCTTTAGTTGCTACTGCTTTTGCCGGCGCTGTTTCTTATGTATCGGGTAAAATTGTTTCTGATCTTGTTTTTAAAGCTGTCTGCTGGGCATTTTTAATATTTGTTGTTGGTGTTTTTATTGCTTTTATTACTGTTTTTTTAAATGCTTGTTTTGTTGTGTATTATTTGATTGTTGATTTTCTAAATTTTATTGGCAATTCTAATAATAACACTTCATTAAATAGTTTTTTTGGCGTTGTTTCGTGTTCTGGTGTTCTTGGCGGCATTAATGCAACAAAGGGGCTGGTTTTATCTGCTCTTGTTTTTCGCCTTTCATATGCTATTTTAAAACGTTTCGCTCTCTTTTTTGCATTTTTATATTTTGGTTTTACTAAAGCCATTGGTGCAAGGCTTTCATGATATCTTATATCGTTGGTATTCCGGGAAGCGGTAAAACAGCTTTGGCGGTTGATCATATCCTAAAACATAAAAAAGATAGCAAATATACTACTATTTACCAAAACATCAATCAATTTGACTATAAAAAAATAAAAAACTGCATTCCTCTTGATTGGGATAAACTTTACGATAGCCTTTCACAGCTTTATGTTCTATATAAACAAAAAGCTACTGATGATGAGCTTTTGCAAATAGCCAATAATTTTGACCTTGTAGATGTGCTTATTGTCATAGATGAGTGTCATAATTATCTTGATAAACGTGATGTTGTTCTTATCTGGTGGCTTTCATATCACAGACATTTAAAGCAAGATATATTTCTTATCACTCAAAATCTTGCTCTTGTAGACGCTAAGTATAAAGCTTTTGCCGAAGTATTTTATAAAGCTATCCCACCTCTTTTAAGATGGCGTCATCATATATTGAAATACAATCTTTATTCAAGCTCAAAGATGATAAAAGCTGATAAGTTTGAGGTTTTAAAACTTAATACAAAAACAAATAATGTTTTTAAATACTATAAAAGCGGTGCTAATTCAAAAAATAAACCTATTCTTTTAAAGTTTATTCTCATTTCTGTTTTTATGTTTTTTCTTGGTTTTTTACTTTGGAAAATTACATTTGGTCGCTACATCTCCAATGATAAACCAAAATCTCAAACTCCATCATTTCAAAATCAAGCCGTTGCAACCAAATCAAATCAACCAAAAACTTTTAAATCTTTTGATCTGTCCGATAGATATTCTGATTTACATGTACTTATCAATTTTTACTGTGTTTCTGACATTTGTTATATTAACTCTAAAAAATTTGCATTGAATGAAATCGTCTCTTTTGTAAATAATACAAATAGCCTCTTTCTACCTTTAAATCGCAATACTAAAGTTGATTATATAAATGGTGCGTTTCTCGCTTCCCCTGCCTTACAACATATTTTAGGAGTAAATAGTTATGAAGATAAAAGTATTACTGCTCGTTCTGGTTTGCCTGATATCGTCAATACAAGCCGATAGTCTTAAAAAATAAGTCTTGTCGATTATGCTGAAATAGTCTCGCATACTGTCAAAATTCCAATTTACATTGCTGATGATATAGAACCAAATGAAGTATCTTTATTTGTTCCTGTTAATGTATCAAACAACCTTATGCTTTCCACTCTTAGGGTTTCATTGCAAAATAGAGGTTTAAGACTTGTTAGAAATGAGAATGCTTATATAATAGAACAATCAAGACCGATTGAATTTCACACCTATAAATTCAAAAATATTGAAACTCCTGATATATCCGGTATTTTTAGTGTTGTTGATAATTCTACTTTTGCATATATTCCAATTTCTCATTCTGTTATATATAAAGCAAATAGTATTCAACATATAAAGATACGAGAGTTTTTAAAACAGATAGATGTTCCTCTTAGCTCTGAAACTATAAAAGTATCTATCATTCGTACAGATTTAAACAAACTTGTCCAAATTGGCTCGAAAATTGGCAAATTTGAATTAGGTATTAATGATTTTGCAAATTATATTTTTGGTATTGCCGGTGATACAACATCTTTGCAAGGCGGTCATATATTTGATTTTAAAACTATTCTTTTTACATCAAAATGAAGTTATAAACATTGAACAATCGCCTACACTTTACTTGTTTGACGGTAAGTTAAGCTCTGTAAGTTATGTTGATAATATTCCATATCTTGTTACAACCTCACAGATTCAAGATGGTAAGTCAACAACTCAAGAAACAACGGAGTATAAAGACGTCGGACTTAAACTTAACGTGCTTCCTCGTATAAATCAAGACGTTATGATGTTGGACTTTGATCTTACGGTTGAAAATCTTTTAACTACTTCCAATGAACAAAAACCGCGAACAAGAAAAATATTTTTAAAGCAACATTTCAAAATCAAAAAAAATGAAGTTATTTTACTCTCCGGCTTATCCAAAACGGAAAGCAATGAAATATTATCCAAAGTCCCAATACTGGGCGATATTCCTATTTTATCTTTTCTGTTCCGCTATAAGGACGAATTAAAAAGTACGAATGTGATTACGGTGATGGTCGAAATACTAAATACAAACCAAACCAAATAGCTATTTTTTTGCTTTATTCCGATAGAAGCGTGTTTTACGAAACAAGCTTGAAAAACCATTAAATCCTTTTAATAGGTTTTTTAAGCTTGCTTTCGTGTATTTTCTGCTTCATAGGAATAAAGCTAAAAGGTTGTAACCATATGTGTTGCGAAGCAAAAAACGCAAAAACTCTTTTGAGTGAGGCGTTAGCCGAACGAAAAAGAGTGATGCTCTTGGCTAATTATAAAAAAAGTGTGTACAAACATTTTGGAGCGTTAAAATGATAGATTATGGATTGACAAAGTTTGATAGAGAGTTCACTCTTAATAAATTAAAATACCAGCAACAATATTTAAGTGAGAATTTTTATGATACCGGTTTTGAAAAAATACCATATGCGCTATTTTTTCAAAATGCATGGCATAATTCACAGCGATATATTGCTGAATTAAATCATCGTATTTATTCATTCAATCAATACGCTGATGAACGAAGTTTAAAGCCTATCTTTGCCGTTTTAACACTCCCAAGTGAATATCACCCTAAAAAGACGATACGGCTTAAAAATGGTAAAACAAAGCTTGTTAAAAATAGAAAATTTATAGATGATGAGTTTCATGCTGTTAAAGCTGGTTCTCAAAGATTGTCTACTGTTGTTCGTTCTATTTTTAATCAACGTATTTTTCGTTCGATTGAGCGTGCGGATAGATGTTATATAGCCACCCGTGAACCTCATAAAGATGGTACTTGCCATCTTAATTTACTTGTTTTTGTGCCATCTGATAAAATTGATAAATGTGTTTCTGCTATTCAAAATTGTTTTATTGATAATCATTCAAGAGTTGAAACGGTTATCAATAACCCTACTGCTTATGTTATGAAATATATTTTTAAAACTTTAGATGATTTGCGAGGTAATAACGGTGATCTTGATAAACTTTCCAATTTAACTCTTTGGTACATTAAGCATAAAATACCTCGTGTAACCACTTCTCAAACTTTTATAAGTCTTGATGTTTATCGTGTTCTTAAAGGTCAATATGATTTGAAAACTTTGACTTATATGTGTAATAGAGGTCGTTTACAGATACTTCTTGATAATAATAACAAGGTTGTCCAGATATTTGATGATTTTGGTGAGATATATCAAAAAACAAGAGTTAATAAAATGTCTTGCAGACAAAGAGATAAAATTTCTATTCGTCCTAAACAAAAATTTATTTTTAATAAAAACGGCAAAAAACCGCCTTATATGATGACTGATTTAGAACTTTTTGAACATTATCATAGACTTGATGTCGAAGAGGTAAATTTACACTATCTTGGCAATTGTCATAATGAGCTTGCAAAGCGTCATTTCAACGGTTTTATTGTTACTCCAATAGGTCGTTTTAATACTGATTTTAATGTCGAAGATTTTTAAAATGAGTTTTAAAAAATACATTGACTTTTATCTTGAGATTAAAAAAAGAGAACTTAAGCCTTCATCGCTTCATAAGTATATTGGCATACTTAATAATTATATTTATCCATATTTTGGCGATTTCACATCAAAAAAAGCTAATAATATGCATAATATTAGAAATTTCATTTTACAGATAGATAGTTTATCTCCTAAAGGCAAGTTATCAACCAAAACAATAAAAGATATTATTATGATTCTTGGCGGTTGTTTGCAAGAGGCTTTTTACGATGAACAGATAGAGAAAAACAATATAAGTTTGCTTAGAACTTTAAAAGCAAAAAAACCGAACATCAATCCTTTTGCAAAGTATGAAGTAAAATCTTTGTTGCAAAACTCTAAAAGCTGGTTTAATGTTTTTCTTAGTATTGCTTTTTATACAGGTATGAGAACAGGTGAAATTTTAGCTTTACATGTTAAAGATATTGATTTGAATAATAGTGTTATCCATGTCAATAAAACAAGAGGTAAGTTTGGCGTTGGTTCTCCAAAAACTCTTACAAGCATAAGAGATATACCTATTTTTAAGCCTCTCAAAATTGTTTTGATAAAGTATCTAAAAATATATGATCATAAATATCTTTTTGTAAATCAATACGGTAATCCATTTAATTCCTCTAAAAATATTAATGAAAGACATTATCGTCCGCTTTTGAAAAAATGTAATTTGCCTTATAGAAGACTTTATGAAACAAGACACACATTTGCAACAAATATGCTTGAAAGCGGTAAATTTTCCGTCAATCAAATAGCGATGTTCATGGGACATTCAAACACTCAAATGATTTTCAATAGATACACTAAATATATTGAAAGCGAAAAAAGAAAAGATAATACTTTTATTGATATTTATGATTAAACTTAATAAAATCTTGGAAGGATAAACCTTAAAGTGGATAAGTAACGACTTTAACGATGTTTTAAATATATATGGTGCGGTCGACGAGACTCGAACTCGTACACCCGAAGGCACTACCCCCTCAAGATAGCGTGTCTACCAATTTCACCACGACCGCATGATATTTAAGCAAGGAGCTCTTTTAAGCTCCTTTGATTATTATAAAAATGGATTTGCAAAAAGCAAAACAAGTGCAATAACAAGTGTATAGATAACTTGCGCTTCAACCATCGCAAGAGCGATGAACATTGTTCCCATTAACTTGCCGCCAAGACCCGGATTTCTAGCAGTTCCTGCAATTGTAGCAGCCGCAGTATTTCCCATACCGATAGCGCCTCCAAGAGCTGCAATTCCTAAGCCAACGCACGCTGCAAGAACAGAAAATGATTTTAGCGTCTCATTAAGAACAGCCTGCTCTGCAACTGCTTCTTGTCCGAAAGCTGCCGCAGCACATACAACAAAAAGAAAAAGAATCTTTTTCATGAAATTCTCCTTAAATTTTTTCACAAAGTCAGTTCGGCTTGCGTATCCCTACTTATCACTTTGCAAGGTGTGATTATAACTCTTAGGAGGTTAAAATCGGCTTTAGCTTCAAAAGCCTTTTACATGTAACCATAAAATGGATTGCCTCGCAAACTCCATTTGTTCGCAATGGCACACTATCTGTCATCAGACTTATATCAAAAACAAAGATACGGCATAATGCTATCATAAAGTATGAAAACATAAAAAACTACAAATAAACAAGATTCAGTTGTTAGCCTGTTAATTCAACAGCACCGTTTATGGACATAAAAAACTACAAAGAAACAAGATTCAGTGCTGTAATAGGGGTAACACCAGTTATATTTCACGAGATGCCAGAGAAGTTAAAATCAACACATGCAAAAGCACACCCTTTTATATTCCTCT
>JAIROK010000072.1 GCA_031257555.1 Campylobacteraceae bacterium
TAGGAGGCGAGATGAATTGCGCATATTATTCTCCCGTATGAAAGGCTTGCGTCTGTCGGCGTAGCTGTACTCAGAACCACACACAAGGTTAGCTTGGTAAATATCTTGCCGTTGGGCAAACAAAATAGAACTCAGTGAAAGCATAAATGGAATGTTAGCTTGGTAAATATTCTGCTGTTGGGCAGGAGTTCCCAAGAAGCCCCCGCTTCAAACGCCCTCAGGTGGTAAGCGGCGGGAGTATGTCACTTATTTATTCTGCTTTTGGACGTAAAACAAATAAAGCCAACCCAAAAAGAATATCACCAAAAACCCAAGTTTGCAAAACCCAGCGTGACCCAATAGTATTAACTAAGACATCTGTATCAGTTAATGCTCCAAAATATCTATCTATCATATAAATGTTAAAAATGGCAGTGATTATTATCACTATATATCCTACGACTGTCCATTTAGGTTTTTTTATTGTGGCTCCGCAGTGTGGGCATTTGTATGCATTTTTACTTACTTCTTTTTCACAATCAGGACACTTTAACAATCTGCTTGGTGCATTGTTATAAGGTTCTGCATCAGGATATTTTGACAATCTGCCTGGTGCATTATTAGAAGGTTCTACCTTTTGTTCAACAGTCTTGGTAACATCATTATCGTTATTTTTTGCTTCTTTTTTGTCTGCTTTGAGAGAAAAAACAACTACTGCGATTATTATAATTAAAGCTAAAAAAATTTCCATGTCTTTCCTTTTAAGATTTTCGATATTGCTTATTTGTTTGTTATATTTTACAGATAGTTTGAATATCTAATATCACTCTATCAAGTATTTCAAGATGAATTTGAGTTTAATATAATTTTGTTCATTTTTATCATAACCGCAATGAGGACGAGTCTTTGCACTTTTGTTTATTTCTTTACCGTACTCTTTACATTTAATCAATGCCATTTTTACTCTCTTTATATTTAAATTTTCACTCAATCATTTGCCTGTCGAAACAGACCTTTTGAAAAATATATCTTGATGCAAATTTCGCCGATATTTTTGCTAAAACACAAGTGTATTTTAGCTTAAAAGTCATGCTTTGCCTATTAGTTTCAATCTCGCTAAACGGTTGTTGAATTTGAGTTTGTTCACGGCGACAACTTTTGCCATTTTATACTCTCTGTTATCGTCAATTCTTATGCTGCGCGTTCTAAAATTTTCGCTTGGGTTGTATGGAATAAATGAAATAACACCAACTTCCTCATCTTCAAAGTAGATTTTTATTGCGCTTTCATTTTCAAGCGTGTAATGCACCATATCGCCATTTTGCACAGTTATCTCAGGGTCACAGATAATCTCATCGCCATCTTCGATTTCAGGCGACATGCTATCGCCGCATGCTATGACGCAGTATAAATTAGGCGTGTAATATTCACCATTATAATAAGCATATTCATTGTCGTTTTGATAATCGTCTATTGTAGCTTTACCGCAAGATGATGTTCCTATGATAGGTATTTTTTTGACAGGTTTATGTTGATGTTGCAAATCATTAAAAAAATAATTTACATCTACATTAAAAAAATCTGCTGCTTTTTGAAAATATTTTGCTGGTAAGTTTTGGTCGTCATATTCATCTTCGGCATACCTTGTAATATACACAAGTGGAACACCAAGAAATTCAGCTAATCTGCTTTTTGCACCTCTGCCTCTTTCGTCAAGTAATTTTCTCAATCTTTCCTTCAATGTCATTGCTTGCTCCTAAATTACTGTGATTGTAACATAAAATATATTTCTGTAACAGAAATATATTTAAGCTTCTTTTTATTTCTGCTACAGTAATATTAGACATGAAAAAAATAACAGAAAACAATATACGCGTTACCAAATTTAGAGTTAAACAAAGCAAAGTCCCAAGTTTTAACAGGCTTGCAAAACTTAAAGGCTTTATCTCCAAAGAAGAGTTTGCTGTTTTTGTCTATAAAGCGATAACAGCTTATCAAAGCTTATTGGAGAATCCTGCCGCTTTCCCACCCTGTGCGCAAGAGGTTACTAAGTGTGATAATGGGAACAGCGACGTGAAATATGGCGGTGATGCATGAAACAACTGCGGTTGTATTTGCAGTACTGTATGTATCACTTATATCACTCATAGCAAAATGTATATTTGATAAGTTTAGGGAAGACAAATAGAGCTTGAGGCTAAAAGGGCAAAAATGGAATATGAATTTCTAACAATGTTTTTGATTATGGCAAGAGGGCTTTAAAATGAGTATATATGTCACGGTTAAAGATGATGATAAAAAAACAAGCTGGATTAGTGTGGTCTCATTTTGAGTTGATAAGTGAGATTGGCGCTAAAAATATAATCGATTCTGAAGTTATCAATCTACTTATCCGTCCAACAATACAAACGATAAAAGAGCAGGAGGCTTTGATAAAACAAAGCCCTTTGAGCAAGGATAGAGGATGGCAAAAATTATTAAATACTTAATACTTAGAGAAGATGACCAATACGATTTGATAGAAGAAGTATTAAGTTATCTTGCAGATGGATATGAATTGCAAGGCGGCGTAAGCATTACTCAAAATCAATTCAATTCAGGATATATACTGTCAAATTATTGTCAAAAGAGAAGAAGAGACAAAACAAGAGGGTAAAAAATGAACCTTATAGATTTTCTAAGACACGATAAAAACATTATACTCTACAGAAAAGAGTTAAACAGTATCACAGGGAGCATAACAGCTACGATTTTATTGCAACAAATTATCTTTTTGATGAGTGATAAGGATAGCTTTTATAAGTTTAAAGAACCTTGCAATCACAGGCTTTACAAAGAGGGGGATAGTTGGTGTGAGGAGTTGGGGTTTTCGAGGGAAGAGTTTGATAGTGCGCTTAAAAGATTAAAATCAAAAGGTTTTGTAACCACAAAAATTACGCAAGATAGAGTGACTTATTATTTTCTTGATAAAGCCGCTTTAGAAAAAGAGCTAAATGCACTTTACGAAAAGCAGGAAATACGTCTTTCCAAAAGTGTAAATCCTACTTTAGATAATAGTATTATCTTTGAAGAAACAGAGAATAACTCAAAGAAATATAATATTCCTTCAGAAGCTAAAGCTTCTTCACTCATATTATCAACCCCTTTATCCCCTTTGGTAAAATTTGAGGCTATCAGCAGCTTTTCTAAATGTGAAATTTGTAAAAGAAGAGCAAGATTTAAAATCAACGATATTGCTTATTGTGGTCAGCATACAAGAATCGAATTATCTAAATACGGCAAACTTGAATTGCTTAATGGTTTAGAAGCTAAAGAAGAAAGCTTTAAAGAGGGTTCTACCTCCAATAGCCAATCAACCAAGATAAATTCTCCTCATGATTTTGCCAAAGTGTCTGAATCCACGAAGCATACTTGCGCAAAAGAGCAATGGGAAGAGGAGGCAGTTGTTGTAAAAAATGCAACAACTCAACTTCAGCGTGAATATGCAAACGCTAAATATCGTGATTGCATAAAGGACGATACACGATTAGCATTCCCGCCTAAAGCAAATTCAACTGTTTCCAAAACGGAAACAGTTCCTTTGTCAAGCTTTATCAGCCAAGAGATTTGGGATGAATGGGTGCAAGACCGCAGGGCAAGAAAAAAGCCTTTAACTCCCTTAGCAGTCCAAAAGCAACTAAAGCAGTTAAGCAAATGGCACGAAGAGGGCTACGACGTAAACCAAATCATAGAGCAGTCGATAGCTAATGGCTATCAAGGACTCTTCAAACCAAGAGAGAAACCAAAAGATGACAATGACGGTTGGAGTTTTAAATACAAAGAGGGGTGGAGCTGGTGATGTTTGGCACTTTTAACATAACAAATATCGAAAACGCAGTACTGAATGCTTTTGTATTTGCAAGTGAACATTTCGGGGAAGAGGGCTATTTTAAACTCAATCCGTTGTTTTTCACGCACAACTTCAGAAAAGAGGTTGCAGAGCTCATAAACGAAACTTTGGGTTCAAATGCTGAAGAGTTGCAGATAAAACTTCATGAATTTGAACTCTCACTCAAAGACGAGTACAGACAAAGGTTATGGCTTGATATCCTCTCACAAAACCCTTTGACTTTGAGCATGGCTAAGAGATATCACAACGAAATCTTATCCTTGCACAAGTTAGAGCGAGAAGCTATCAAAAGGAGAGTGAAATGAGTCTTGAAAAAATACGTCATTCTTGCCACCTAAATCAAACGCTATTGAACAAATGGGTGGGGGTTTTTGTCTATGAGCATTCTAGAGGGGCATTATGAGTCTTGAAGAGTTAAAGTACAGACTCACAAAAGAGAAAGAGGAGATAGAGGCTCAACTAAAAGAGATTGACGAGCTAAGAGGCGAAATCAAGTACGAAATCGAAACAGCCGCACAGCTTGGCGAGAGAGTCAAAAACAAACCTCATAAACCGAAGATAATGACCGGCGTTGGTTTTCTTGATAATAATCTTGGAGGGTTTGAATTTGGTACGTTTATCAACATAGCAGGAGAGGCAGGAGCTGGTAAAACGACTCTGCTCTTAAAAATATTAACAAACATTTCAGAAGGACATAAAGTCTTGTTTTTCAGTTACGAGATGTATGAAGACAGGTTGATTAGGTTTATCAGGAAACTCACATCAAACTACCTCTCTTATCAAAACCTCTATGTTGAACAAGAACACAGAAACATAAACGATATCGAGAATATCATAAAAGCCAAAGCCAAAGAGGGCATAAAGCTTTTTGTTATCGACAGTATCATGAAGATTGAAGCAAAAGGTGATGGCGTCAATGAAAAACGTTCATACATAAGCGCAACATTAGCGAAATTAACGCAACACTTAGGCGTTGTGATTATCCTCATAAATCAAGTAAGCAAAGGTGATTTGAAAGATGGAAGAGTTGATTTTAAAGGAAGCGGCGATGTGGCATACGACAGTGACATCAACTTGTTTATTAATCTTAAAAGAGGCAAGAGCGGAGCTGTTGAAGGTAGAAGAATCAGTTGTTCAAAAAATAGAGATGGAAACTTTTTTGAAGCTATGATACCCGATTTCTTTGCTATCCAAAACGAATATGATTTTTCGGGAGTACCACGATGAACAAGGAGAAAAAATGTTGATAGCGTATAGAAATTTTAATGATACTCATAAATTATTAGGAATATTTGGCTCAAAAGAGATGGACATCGTTGTGGATAAAGATAAAAATATTATGTTGGGTTTGGTCGATAGCAAGATGGGGATATCAAGAGGAGAGTTATGCTTTAGAAGCGCAAAGAGGCTTGCGGAAGAGATAGTATGTAATGAGTGCGAGGAAAAGAGATGAAACAAAAAATCCAAATGTTTAAAAGAGTTATTTTTGAGATTATGACGATACCGTGTGTGATACTAATGTTTGTGTCTACCGCCATTTCTTGTGTGATAATCGGCGTATGTTACATTCTCCTTTATCCTATAAAAAGATGGCTTAGCGCAGATGAGAGAAGCAAAATCGCAAACTCATCTTACGCTTTTAAAGCCCTTGTAAAAGCAAGAGATTTTTTTAATAAGGCAATATCAAAATGAAACAAAAAGTCCAAGACAAAACAAAAAACAGCTCAATCATCCAAGAGATAATAAACAATAGCAAGTATGGAGTAACTGTTTTGGATATTAAAAAAAGATGTGATTTTAACCTTACTCACAATCAAATTTATCGGATAGCCATTCGTTTGGCAGAGTGTGGGCTTGTAAAGAAAATAGTGTCTTGCTCAAGTAATAAACAATGGCGATTTTATCCCATAGGAGCGTAAAGACAATGACGTCTAAAGAACAAATCCAAGACAAAATACTCAAGCTTAACGGTGAAATAAAAAAGATAGTCGGTGACCTTGCAGAGGTTATCAGTGAATGGGGAGGTACGGGGATGACAGACAAAGAATTTGCGCTCTACAAGAAGCTAAGAGCGGCAAAAAAGAGATTGGAGGATTTATGAGAGACGAATATGTTACATTTAAGCAGGCAGTGAAGTTAAAACGGCTTGGGTTTAACCTTAGCATACCTTCGTACTATTACAACGATAAAAACCACATTAGTCACAAAAAGCTTTCTCTATAAAAAATTAATAGCGGTAAAAAAGAGACTGGAGGATTTATGAGAGACGAATACGTTACTTTTGAGCAGGCAGAAAACCTAAAATGGCTTGGGTTTAATCTAATTGTTCCTGCTTGCTACCATAACGAGGAGAAAAGCCGCCAACACAGGAAACTGTTCAAACTATCCATTCATCACGTTACAGCAAAGTATAAAGGGTGGTGCGGGTGGAATCATTGGAAACTTACGGGAGATACAAGAATTTCAGTTCCATTTGTCGTAACTGCGATTGAGTGGTTATCAGACAGGGCAAAATCTTACCCCCATTTTGAGTATTCCAAGTTTGAGAGTTATAAGGCGCTGCAACAAGCGATTTTAGCCAAACTTTTACGGGATGAGAGCTTAAAACAATGTTTCGGGGGAAACACATGAGCACGATAGCAGAGCTTGAAGCTCAAAAGAGATGGATTATAGAAGCGATACGTACAGAAAAAGACCTTAAAAAGATAAAAGATTACAAAACGATACTAAAAGGCGTAAATAGCCAAATAGAGAAGCTAAAAGAGACCAAGAAATGAACAACCAAATCTTTAATCAAGATTGCTACGAATTTATGACCAATATCAAAGATAAAAGCATAGATTTAATCGTAACCGACCCGCCATATGAACTTAAAACATCAGGAGGATGTGGCGGAATGTTAAAAAGCAGGCAAAAATACGAGAGTGAAGCGTATAAAAAACTAACAAACGGATTTGACGTAGATAAAACTCTTGAAACGTTTCAAAGGATACTCAAAAAGTTTAATTTGTATATCTTTTGCTCAAACGCGCAGATATCAAAGATTATGCAATGGGGCGAGAGTAAAGGATACAGTACGACCTTATTGGTATGGCATAAATACAACGCTATACCCTTTTGTAATAACACTTGGAAGCCCGATATAGAATTTATTATTCACATGAAAGAAGCGGGAGCGTATTGTAAAGGCGGGAGTACGATTAAGAGTAAAGTAACAACACTTCTCTTAGTCCAAAGCGAATTTAATCACCCTACGGAAAAACCGATAAAACTGATAGAGAAATTCATACGTATAGGCTCTAAAGAGGGAGACACGGTATTTGACCCGTTTTTAGGCGCAGGAACTACTGCGGTTGCGGCTAAGAGTTTAAATAGAAACTTCACAGGCTGTGAGATAGAAAAAGGATACTTTGATACGGCTAAAAAAAGATTGGAGAACACTCAAGGGGTACTGTTATGAGAGTAAAAATCTGCAAAAACTGCAAACAAAAGTTTACTCCCTCGCGACCATTTCAAGTTGTCTGCTCTCCTAAATGCGCACATGAGTATTCTAAAGCACAACAAGCCAAAAATAAGCGCAAAGAAAAGGCAGTGTTTTATCAAAGTGATAAAAAGACGCTGATGAGCAAAGCACAAGCGATTTTCAACAAATACATCAGATTAAGAGATGAGAGAGAGCCTTGCATATCTTGCGGATACACAGGAAAAAACAGGCAGTGGCACGCAGGACACTATAGACCTCAAGGCAGGAATGGAGCGTTAAGGTTTGATGAGCGAAATTGTCATAAGCAGTGTTCAATCTGCAATAACCACTTATCGGGTAATTTAGTTAAGTACAGGGAAAGCCTAATAAAGAAAATAGGCTTAGAGATGGTCATCGAGCTTGAAAACAATAATGAGATTAAAAGATGGTCGGTTGATGAGCTTAAAGAGATAACCTTTAAATACAAAAATAGATGCAAGGAATCAAAAAATGAAAAATGATGAATTTGTCCTTTATTACAAAGTGCTTGATTATCTGTTTCCTGATTGGGAAAAAAGAGAAGATAATTACTTTTTGCATCAACTTGCCGCATACTTGCACGATGTTTACAAAATCAATAAATTAGAAAGAACAATCGCAAAAAATATGCGAGAGAGTCAAATCGGACAATATATTGAAATTTTTAAAAAAATACTGATTACACCTATAGAAAACATTGATTGGTATTTTGAACATAGGCTGTCTGAAGATAGAGAAATGGCAAACCAAGCGCGGTATATTGGAATAAAATATGATAAAAAGATAAAACAAAAAAATCAAAACTGTAGACAAGCAAATCTATTTGAAAGGAAATATGAATGGAAATAGCTTTAAGGACACTTAATGCAAGAATTTATTCTGATAACAATTCTATTCAAGAATGCAAAACATGGGTTAAAACTCTTAGAGATTGGAATCCTTGCGTTGTCTTGGATTGCTTCACAAAAGCACAAGAGAGCGTTAATTATTTTGTGGAAATACATAATCATTATTAGGAAAATGTATGGCAAGACCTCAAAAGTATGATTGGGAAAAAATAAAGATAGACTACCAAAGCGGATTAAGTAAAGCAGACATACACAAAAAGCATGATATACCCTACACAACCCTTAATGACTATCTTAAAAGACAAGGGTGCAAATGGGAGGTTTCCAAACAAGCTAAAAATACAACTAAGGCTATCATAGGTGTTTCCGAAGCAGTTTCCGAACTAAATAACGAAAACCCAGCATTGGCTAAGGCAGTTATAGATAATGCGATGGATATTGTTAATAAAAATATTCCGGAATTCAAAAAGGCAATGGTTGTTATTTTTAGTAAATTGTCACAGCGTTGTATCGAGTTGGCTCCAAATGCAACAGCTTCAGAGATACTAACTCTTGCAAAAGCGGCGCAAACCATTACAGATACCCTAAATATTAGTCAAAGACATGCAAATAGCCAAATTAATATCCAAAACAATCAACAAAATATCGCACCTACAAAAATAGAGATAGTTGCTAAAAAATGACAACAACGATAGAGCTTCCTCCTAAACTCATTGATATATTTGCTTTTCCGCGCGGCAGTGTGAGATATAGAGGGGCATATGGCGGCAGAGGAAGCGGCAAGTCTTTCAATTTTGCCTTAATGACTGCTATATTTGGATATAGTGAAAGTCTGCGAATTCTTTGTGTGCGCGAAATGCAAAACTCCATTAGAGATAGCGTAAAAGCTGAAATTGAAAATGCTATCAATAAATTTACATGGTTGTCTGATTTTTATGAAATAGGCGAAAGCTTTATAAGGGGCAAGAATGGGACGGAGTATATCTTTAAAGGATTAAAGCAAGAATATCAAATGAACGCCATCAAATCAACTTCCAATATTGATTTATGTTGGGTAGAAGAGGCTGAAAGTGTCAGTGAAAACTCTTGGAAAAAGCTAATTCCTACCATACGAAGTCCAAAATCAGAAATATGGCTTACTTGGAATCCTGAAAGCGAAGACAGCCCCACAAAAAAGCGTTTTATTGACAATCCACCCAAAAATGCGATTATTACAAAGGTAAATTACAACGACAATCCTTTTTTCCCTCAAGTTTTAGAACAGGAACGGTTGGCAGACTTAGCGCGTGACCCTGACTATTATGCTCATGTTTGGGAAGGAGAAGTGATAATAAGACAAGATGCCCAAATCTTTAAAAGATATGAAATAAAAGAATTCACTCCTGCTTTAGATTGGGATGGGGCATACGTGGGATTGGATTTTGGTTTTGCAAATGATCCTACAGTATGCGTGAAAGCTTGGATTTATAAAAATACTTTATACGTAGAATATGATTGTGGACAAGTCGGACTTGAGCTTGACGATACGTGCTCTTATATTAAAGAGAGAATACCCAACATCGAAAACTATACCATATATGCAGATAGCGCGCGTCCTGAAAGCATAAGCTTTTTAAAACGCTATGGTTTACCTAAAATTAGAGAGGTCGAAAAAGGCAAAATAGAAGATGGTATAGAGTTTATTAAAAAGTTTGATACTATTGTGATTCACCCGCGTTGTGAATGGATCCAGCGTGAGATGAGACTTTATAGTTATAAGGTGGATAGATTGTCAGGAGACATTTTGCCTGTTATCGTGGATGCCAACAACCATGCGATTGACGCTTTGAGATATGCTTTGAGTAAGGCTATGAAGCAAAAAACTTATATGGAAAAATTTAAGGAAGTTATGAATGCAAAAAGTAACTAAGAAAATATATGACGGGTTGCTAAATCTTTATAATGCAACTTATAACCGAAGAGTTGCCGCTAATCAGTTTATTATCAGTTCATCAGAGAGATTAATGCCTCAAGAGGCTAAAGACTACTATAAAACGGGTGTGGGCAATAAAATAGTACGAAAATTAACAAATTCCGTATATAAGAACGGATTTGTGTTTGATAATAAAGAACAAGAAAAGATATTTTTCAAAAAAGTCTTTCCGGATATCAGAAAAGCTACCTATTCGATGTTTGCATATGGGCGCGGGGTTGTCGTAATAGTTGAAAATGGTAAAAGATTAGATGAACCTTTGGGCGAAGTGAACATTATGAATGACAGTGTAGTTATAAGGTCATTTGATGCTACTGTTGTTCAACCTCTTGCTAAAGATGACAGAAGTGTAGATGTGGAAAACAATATATTTGCTTTGGATTACTTAAGACCTAACAAGTACCAAATAAATAACGTATTGGTGGATAAATCAAGAGTAATAGACTTTACATATGTCGCGCCGCCTGATATAGAACTGCCTTTGTATCAATACGGAGGCATATCTTTATTTGAGCTTATCAAAGACGAGATAAAAAATATCCTATTGGGAAGAGATGGAGTAGGTTCGGCTATACACAGAAGTTCTATACCAGTTTTTGCTGTTGAAGGATTGATGGACGAGGCTTTAAGAGGCAAAGAACAAGTTATCTTGAAAATGATTGAAGATATTATGGATAAGGCTACTTTCTTAAACGCCATAGCAGTGGATAAAGAGGGTGTGGTGCCAAGTACATTATCTCAAACATTTACAGGAATTAAAGACGCAACCGATTTTCTTTTTAGAATGGTTTCATTTGTTACAGATATTCCTTTAAGCGAACTCATAGGTGAAAATGTGAGAGGACTTAATGCAACAGGCGATAACGAAGTAACAAGTTGGAATGAAGGCAAAGAAAACATTCAGCAAAATTATCTTATCAACCCTATCAATAGATTAAACGTTAAGCTTGGAATAGAGCAGATAGAATTCAAATCCCCAGAACAAATCAAGCTAAAAGAGCGGGCAGAAATAGATGCGATAGTTTTAGATAATGCGGCAAAAATGGAAATGTTAGGCATAAATCCGAAATTATACTTAAAGGGAAAAGGATTTGATGTAAATGAATTTGGAAAACTTGAAAATATATCTAAAGAAGAGCTTGCAGATGACCTGCAAGCCGATTAAAATACCTGCAGATCTTAAGAGAGTTAGTTTTTAAACCTTATGCGTTCAAAGATTATAGAGCGTATGTGAAAATTCTGAAAAGTTTACAGATACCAAAACGGACAATTATGTTCAAATACTTAATAACTTCATTGATTATGCCCAAAAGAGTATCATCAACCAATTTAGCAATGTATCCATAAAAGCTACTTAAGTTTTTAAACTTCATGCGTTCAAAGATTAGGGAGCGTATGTGAAAATTCTGAAAAGTTTACAGATACCAAAACGGACAATTTTAGCAACATATCTATATTGGTTCTGATAAACTTTAGAGACTTTTCTCTCTCAAATTCTTTAATATCATAGCATATAGATTTTCATCTGTATTGTTAAACCTAATTTGTCTAAATTTTAACTCTACAAAAAGCAAGCAATGGTTTCTGCTTATGTCATTCCCGCGCAGGCGGGAATCCATGAATTAAAACGATATTAGTGAGGAATGCGGGAATCCATGAGAATTACCAAAAGAGGGCGTGATAACGACACAAAAAGCAAGGGGGTGCGGAAATGACACAGGGGTGCGGCACTCATCACGACCGCGATAAGAACGCGACAATCAATATTAGGAACGAGGGTTTGCGACTGTCGGCGTAGCTGTACTCAGAACCACACACGGGGTTAGCTTGGTAAATATCTTGCCGTTGGGCAAACAAAATAGAACTCAGTGAAAGCATAAATGGAATGTTAGCTTGGTAAATATCCTGTCGTTGGGCAGGAGTTCCCAAGAAGCTCCCACTTCAAACGCCCTCAAGCGGTAAGCGGCGGGAGTATGTCACGGTTAGAGATAAAAGTTGATAATCTTAAGCAGATAAGATTTATCTCTTTATAACATAAAATCTTTTATGTTATAATAACATCATGATATCACAAACAGGAGAAAGTGATGATTGTAACTATTACCAATGCTGATAACAGTTTCATTAAAATACTAAAAGAGATGAATAAAAAACTTAAAAAGCCCTATGAGTTTATAAGAGAAGATGAACTTATTGATAAAGATGAAATACTTGAAGAGATAAAAGAGATTAAAGCCCACCATAAAAATGGAACTCTTAAAACTTATAAGAGTATGGAAGAGTATAGAAAGGCAACAGGCTTTTAATGGCTTCTTATGTTATATCAACATCAAAAGCTTTTGATAAAGCATATGCAAAACTACAAAATAAAGACAAAAACCTTACCGATATTGTAATAAATAAGCTTGCTAATAACGAACCTCTTGGGGCTAAATATAAAGACCATGCCTTAAAAGGTAAAATGGCAGATTTTAGAGACTGCCATATAAAGCCCGATTTGGTCTTAATATACACAAAGGACAAAGATTTACTTATACTCACCGCTGTTCGTATAGGCACACACAGCGAATTGTTTAAATAATATACAAGTTATTTTCTAAAGCTTGGTTGCGGCTTGAGAAACGATTAAATAGGCAAATAGAGGTATTATGCTTCCGCAACAAGCAAACAAACGATAGTGCGCTAGGACAGAAAAACTACGGTAGTTAGACACAATCTTTTTATTTCAAACTT
>JAIROK010000076.1 GCA_031257555.1 Campylobacteraceae bacterium
AAAATAGAGTCCAATTTGGCTTTTAAAACTATTGATAAACGATATGATAAAAAGGGAGGTTTGCGATAAAATGGCTTGGATTTTTCTAATATTTGGCGGTATTTGCGAAATCGGATTTACAACTTGTCTGCAGGCGTCAAATAATCTTACAAATTTAAATAAAAATTGGCTTTGGGCGATAGGTTTTTTCATATTTTTATTTATCAGTATGTATATGCTTAATTTAGCTGCGAAACAAATTCCAATGGGAACGTGTTATGCGGTATGGACGGGAATAGGAGCGGCAGGAACCGTACTTGTTGGGATATTTGTTTTTCATGAGCCTACAAATTTATTACGATTAATTTTTATAATAACATTGATTGGAAGCATTATTGGATTAAAGATTGTATCGCACTGAAAATTTTATAAATTATTATAAGGGCGAAATGTAAGTTTTTAAAAATAAAAAACAAGCAAAACCATTAAAAGACAAATATCCAATAAAGCCATTTTCATAAACCGTCTTATTTAATTATATGATTGGCAAATTAAATACCGCTTGACTTTTTTATCAAATCAATATAACCTTGACTGCAAAAAGGATACAAAATGGATACGAAAGAGATTTTAAATCTTCAAGGCATTAAGCAAACATTGATGTTTCCTCTCTGGGGCAGAGCAGTTTTTAGCAGGCTTTATCCTGAAATTTTATACGACAAAGAGGCTGTAGATATTGTTAATTCCTTAGAATACGATTTTAGCGAAATCAAAAAAGCATTTGGGGAATACGGCGGATTGTGCTATGTTATCAGAGCGCGGAAGATTGATGATACTATTAAGCATTTCATTTTAGAACACCCAAATGCCACAGTGGTAAATATCGGAGCAGGACTTGACACCACTTTTTCCCGTGTAGATAATGGCACTATCCGTTGGTATGATATTGATTTAAGCGATGTTATCGCGTTAAGAAAAAAATTGATTCCCAAAAACGACAGGAGTATATGTATAGCCAAATCGGTATTTGACTATACATGGTTTAAAGATATTTGTTTTGATGCAAAAGATGGGATTTTATTTATAGCAGGCGGAGTTTTTTTCTTTTTTGCAGAGGATAAAATCAAAGAATTACTAATCACACTTGCGGAAAATTTTCCAAATGGGGAGCTTTATTTTGACGGACAAACAAAAATGGCATTGAAGATATCCAATAAAATGGTGAAAAAAACCGGAAACAAAGAAGCGCTTATGTATTTTTATATAAATAATCCGAAAATATTTGCCTCGTGGTCGCCTCTGCTGTATCTAAAATCTACCGAACCTTATTTTAAAAATATAAAAAGAGACAAACGCTGGAAAATATCAACAAAAATAAATATGATATTTTGTGATTTATTGAAGATGGTTAGTTTTTATCATATTAAATTCAAAGATAAATATGTCGCATAATAAATATTAAATTTTAATCTTTATTACTCTTTGCTTGTTATATAACCCATTTTGTAGAGTTTATTGTAAATATCAGAAACCATCAAGGTAGACGGACCAGCACCCCCAGCATGTTCTATCATTACAGTAACAGCATATTTTGGCTTTTTATAAGGACCAAACGAAGTAAGCCACCCATGAGAGCGCTGATAAAACTCCATCTCACTCTCTTTCATTCTTGCTTTCTCATCTTGCGGCAAACTTACAACTTGTGCCGTTCCTGTTTTACAGGCTATCTTAATACCTGTTTTTACATTTCTATATGCCGTACCCATAGGATTATTACAAACTTCACTCATAGCCTCACGAATCAGTGGTAAATGTTGTTTTTCAACATCGTTAAAAACATTTTCATTCATTGCGTATGCTATGGTCTCATTTTGAATCCTCTGTGCAAAATGCGGAGTAATATCTTTTCCTATAGCTATCATTCCCGTATATTTTGCAATCTGCATAGAAGTAGCCAAAAACGACCCTTGTCCTATCGATGAGATGACTGTATCGCCTTGAAACCACATCTCCCCATATCTTCCAAGTTTCCATGCACGGCTTGGGACTATTCCTATAAACTCATTTGGCAAATCAACGCCCGTTTTCGAACCAAATCCTATCCTCTCAAGCACTGGAGAGATAGCATCTATTCCGACTTCCAAAGAACCTTCATAAAAATATGTATCACAGCTCTCACGAATAGCCTTCTTCATATTTGTCATGCCATGTCCATCATGCTTCCAGCATCTAAAATTACGTCCGCCAAGCTCCATCATACCTTTGCAGTCAAAAGTTGTAGACGGGGTTATCTTTTTTGAGTTTAAAAATGATAATGCCATACCCATCTTCACAACAGAGCCCGGAGGATAGAGTCCATTTATTAATTTATTTGTAAAAGGGTGATTAAAATCATTAGAAAGCTTTTGCCAATCCTCTTGTGATATTCCCGAAACAAATTTATTTAAATCGTATTCGGGATAACTGACTGCTGCCAAGATAGAACCGTCAGATAAATCTATAACAATAGCAGAACCGCTTTTGCCTTCAAACAAGGAGGAGATATACTGCTGTAACTCTATATCTATACTAAGCTGTATATCTTTGCTTGAAGGGGATTTTCTATCTATCAATTCCACCTCTTTATTCAGCGCATTTACTTTGCCTACTCTAAAGCCAATTTCACCTTTTAATATATTATTATAATATTTTTCTATACCGGTACGCCCTATGGAACCTGTAAGTTTAGCGATAATATCACTGTAATCTTCCAAGTTTGTCCGCCCGACATAACCTACCACATGCGAAGCTATAGGACCATACGGATAGTAACGTCTTGATATCGGATATATAAAAAGATTTTCACGCAAATTTATCTTCGCAAAACTGCCTATCACATCATCATGCAAAAGAAAATCTACTACTTGCACAACATCATGCTCATATGGAGAGTCATTTCTGATATATTTTTTTTTGATAGCATGTCTATCCAAACCAGAAATTTCCTGCACCAAAAAATCAATCTCTTCTTCAAGTTTTGGAAGTGCATTTTTAGAACTTAAATGCGGCTTTATTCCTATGGCAAAACCTAATTGGTTAATCGCCAAAGGCTTACCGTTTCTATCATAAATAAGCCCTCTAATCGGAGCTAAATATTCTGTTTTTACAGCATTTCTTTTGGCAACTTCATCATAATATACGTTTGATTTTATACTAAGATAATATATCCTTATAACAAGTATCAGCCAGATAGTAACAAAAAAAACTATAATGGTATAAATTCTGCTCATCTGCTTCCTCTCAATAACAGATTTGCCAATACAATATCAATAGAGATGTAAAAAATATAGATATAACCAAAACCAAAAATTGGGCGGTCGAAAAGATATGAAAAAAATATGTTGACAACATAAAGACCGACATAAGCAATAATAACGCTAATGGCTATAGTCCACGTTTCACTTTCAAAGGCAGAAGCAATTTTTGGTTTTATAAGATAATAAAATATAATAAATAAAAATGCTGAAGAAAATAGATAAAACCCATGAATCAATTCAAAAAAGCATAAATACAAAAATGCCAGATAGACATCAAAAGTGCCGTATTTAAAACGATTTGATATATGTACGAAAAAAACTCCCACAAGCGGAGATAAAAACGAATACACGCCTGTAAATACTTGATATATAATCAACAACAGAGCTAAAAATACTAGCCCTAAAGTTCTATTATAAGTGATATTTCGTCGCATATCGGAAAATGTTTACATCTTATACAATCAGCCCAAATTTTACTTGTGGGCAAAGACTCTTTTGGTATCTCTTTAAACAGCAACTTTAAAAAAAACTCCTTTTGATATGTAAGCGTAAAAACTTGTTTTATGCCTAAATTTCGTCCTTCATCCAAAAGCATCTCAACTATTTTTTTACCGATTCCTTGACCTCTTAAACTCTTATCCACAACAATGCTTCGTATCTCTGCAAGATCTAAAGCATGTATGTGAAGAGCAGATAACCCTACTATTTTGTCATTATTTACAGCAAGCGTATAGGAGCGGATATTTGTTGCTACTTCATCATTGGAGCGTGGCAAAATTATACCGTTTTGTATCTCTTCCTTTACCAACTCTTGCATTTTTGCAATATCATCAAGTGTCGCTTTTCTATAAAAAATCATACCAGACCTTAAAAAAGCATATCAAATATTTTTTGATTGGCTTCAGCAATTCCCTTTTTGTTTAGCACTGAAACAAGTATGGCATCTTTATCTTTTTTAAATATCGATCCCTTCTCTTTTTGAGTCAATTTATCAGCCTTTGTATATATATTTATTATCTTTTGGTCAGGTCGTAAGATGAGATTCAAATACTCACTCACACCAATATCAATATCAAGATCCATATGTCTTGAATCTATCAGATGCACAAACACTCTTACGGAAACTCTATTTTTAATAAAATCATTTAGTGTTTTATGCCAATCTCTCTTTTGCTCTTTAGATACTTTCGCGTAACCAAAGCCCGGTAAATCCACAAACCGCACTAAAAATCTACTCTTGTCGTCATTTTCATAAACTATATCAAAAAAATTTATAAGCTGTGTTTTTCCTGGAGTTGAAGAGCTTTTAGCAAGCTGCTTTTTGCATGTAAGAGCATTAATCAAAGAGCTCTTACCAACATTACTGCGCCCTAAAAATACAACCTCTAAAACACCTTCAGCTACTGCTTCATCGATACTTGAAGATGATTTTACAAATGAAGCCGAGATGACTCTTATCACCTTATTTTATATCCTCTATTTGAAAAATAAATTTTGCAGGCTTAAGCTCTTTGCCATTAACAATGTATGTGCCGTTTATCTGGTCGGCTTCTATTCTTTCGCCGTATATCTTTCTATCCGTATCTACTTCGCTTAAAAAAGCATTTCCTTCCAAAATATACTTTTGATTTTTTGCATCATAAGTCAATGCATTCCCGCTAGCGTTATACTGCTTTTTATTTAATGATATTTTGACCTTTACATCGCCCAAAGCTACATATTTCAAAGGCTGCCCTTTTTCATCGATATGCACGGTAATCTTTTGTGCATCAAGCTTGTCTTTGCCTTTTATTACAGTAGCATTGCCTGTAAACTCTACAAATCTGTTCGTCTCATCTGCATAGACATTTTTAGCTTTGACTTCAACCTCTTCTGCCCTCACAAACAACGCCAAAAATAAAATAAAAACTAATTTTTTCATCTCTCCTCCATCTGGATAACTGCATTAATATCTTGTGCTCTTAACTTGCCAAGTTTCACATAGTACGAAAATGAATTGCCATGTGCTATCATGTTATATCTTTCTATCTTAAAAGGTTTTTTGCCTCTTAATAAACTGCTGTTTTGGTAGTACTCAACAGCATCAGTTGTTATCACGGCATCATTACCGCTATAACGTACGTCTCCGTTTAGATATATTATATCTTTGACAAGCGTAGCATTATTTGAACTTAATGTTTGTGTACCGTTATCTTGTACTACCTTAACATTGATACCATATAAAATATCCCTGTCTTGAAATCTTTCGGCTTTATCGGCGCTTGCTTCTACTTTTATACCGTCTTTATCAAGCTTATACTCTTTGATGTTAAAAAATTCCACAACAGGACTGTTTGCACCATCTAAATCCAAATCCAAAAGATAAGGGTCTTGAGATATTAACATAAAAATTACAACAAAAAAAAAGCATAAAACATAATAGAGTATCTTTACAACCAAGGTTTTATAAACTCCTCGCGTAAATTTTCATGGTCTACTACCACCTCTATCATCTCTCTAACAGCACCTTTACCACCATCTGATTTTAAAACGGTTTTAACATGTAAATGTATAAAAGGTAGAGCATCAGCAGGAGCAAATGACCAGCCAACATGCTTTAACTGTCTGTAGTCATTCATATCATCTCCGATAGCCGCAACATTCTCAAGCTCAAGACCAAGCTCTTTTAACAGCTCTTTTAAAACCGCAAGCTTATCTTTGACACCCTGAAAGACATATTTGATACCCAAATCTTTCGCTCTTCTATCTACTATTTGTGATGTTTTACCTGTAATTATCGCGCTTTTTTTACCCAAAGCATGCCAGCAAACTATCCCAAAACCATCTCTTGTATCAAAAGATTTGCATTCGTCTCCGTTATTTGAATAAAATAGCTTTCCATCGCTTAAACATCCGTCTACATCAAAAACGAGCAACTCTATCATAATACACCCTTTGTACTTGGTACCTCTATCCTCTCATTGATACTAACTGCACGCCTTAATGCTACAGCAAACGATTTGAAAGCCGCTTCTATAATGTGATGTCTATTTTTACCGCGTAAAAAAGTTATGTGCGCACTGATGCTAGCATTTGTCACCAAAGCTCTAAAAAACTCTTCCACGAGCTCTGCGTCAAATTCACCAACCTTGTTTTCAAGCGGTAAATCAAAATACAAAAACGCACGATTGCTTAAATCCACAATGGTATTTACCGCAGCTTCATCAAGCAAGACAGTCGCCTCGCCAAATCTTTCAATATTTTTAACCGGAAAAATTTCTTGCCTTAAAGCCTGCCCTATTGCTATTCCGACATCTTCCACGCTATGGTGAAAATCCACATGTATATCACCCTCACATGCAAGTTTTAAATTCCAAAGTCCGTGTTTACTCAAAGCTTCCAGCATATGGTCAAAAAAACCTATGCCTGTTTTTATGCTGTTTTCACCTTTTCCATAAAGTTCAAGGCTCAACTCTATCTTTGTCTCTTTTGTTTTTCTCGAAATTACAGCCATTTTTCCCTACTTTTCGCGCACTATAAAAGCGCCTTCATATTTACCCTGTGATATAAAGTCTCTTGCTTCTTCTTCGCTTCTAAAGCCCTGTATCCAAACTCTGTAAATCAAGGCTCCATCTAAAATTCCCTCGCGTATAATCGCTTTGTAATTTTTATTTTGGTTATTAAACGCCGTCTCATAAATTTGCGCGCCGTTTTGTTTCCTAAATGCACCTATTTGCACATCAAAATCACTTATGGTAACGCTCTGCTTGCTTGCTTCATCTTTGCCAAATCCCAAAATTTCCAATCTCACTGAAGTTGTACCGCTATTTATCATATCTACTGCCAAAGCTGCGGCGTAACTTAAGTCTATAATGCGGCTTTGCACGAAAGGACCTCTGTCATTTATGCGTACAATTGCCGATTTATTGTTTTTTGTATTTATAACTTTGACCATGGTATTCATAGGAAATGTCTTGTGTGCCGCAGTCATTTTATACATATCGTATATTTCACCATTTGAGGTTCTTCTTCCGTGAAAATCCTTGCCATACCAACTTGCTGTTCCACTAAAAGTATCTCTTGTGTTTACAGTAGTAGGATAGTAAGTTTTTCCGTTTATCGTATACGGCTTCATGGTGGGTTCTGATTTTGAACTAACACCCTGATATATCTTGGGGTCAACATTTTGCTCTTTTAAACCGCAACCTTGCATCAAAACAGCCGTCGCGATAGTAAAAAACAGATATTTATCTATTAGGAATTTCAAGTGTTGATCCTGGATATATGATTTCATCTTTTAATTTATTGACTTTTTTTAACTGTGCAACGCTTAAATTATATTTTGAAGATATTGAAAACAGCGTATCGCCATTTTTTATTATATAGTATTTTGGAGCAAATGATGAAGTCTGCATCGATGGAATTATGAGTTTCTGTCCTGCTCTTAGCGTATTTGACGTTATACTATTAAAATCCTTTATAATTTTATGGTCTACTTTATATTTTTGAGCTATTTTATAAAAAGAATCTCCTTTTGCTACCACATAAACATCAAATTTTGATGATATTTTTGAGGCGTCAAAGTCTCTCTCATACAGCCTTTCTTTATCATACGGAATATATATATGATACTTCTTTTTATTGGGCGGGGTGAAAAAATATTTTAAGTGCGGATTGTAAGCCCAAAGCTCACTCAAAGACATATCTAAAGCTTCTGCTACATCAAACATGGACAAGCCGCCTCTTAACTCTTTTTTTACAAACGCATCTTCAAATTTTCCATTATTTAAAAAATGGTCAGCATTGTTTTCAAACAAAAAGTTTTTATCCTCCGACAAATAAGCCATCACAACAATTTTTCTTATATACTCTCTTGTCTCTTTGGGCAAATACTTTTTTTTATCATCAAGCAAAGTATAAAGATCGTCGGTGCCGGCTTGTTCTATAGCGCGCGCTACCCTGCCCTCACCGCAATTATAAGCCAAAGCAGCCAAATACCATTTGCCAAATCTATTATATAAATTTTTAATATATTTTACAGCAGCTTCTGTAGACTTTATGGGATCGCGTCTCTCATCTACATAATCATCTATAGCAAGACCATATATTTTAGCAGTCCCGGACATAAATTGCCAAAGCCCCGAAGCTTTCGCTTTTGAATAAGCCTTAGTGGAAAATCCGGACTCAGCCATAGCCATATATAAAAATGCCTCGGGAATACCTGCTTCTTGTATCATATTTCTTAAAATAGGTATAAATTGGGTACCGTTTTCAAGCATCTTTAAAAATTGCTTTTGTTTGTAAAGACTTATCTCCTCTTTCATTGAAGCAAATACATTATCTCGTAAAAAAGTTGTATCTATGTCTAAATTTTTAAGCACTTCGACTTGACGTTCATAGTCATCTTCAACTACAAAATAAGCATGAGAAAAACAAACACACAATATTAAACAAAAAACCACACGAATCATTCACTCTCCAAACGCAATCTAAAATTAAAGTTTTTATTTTATCTTAATCTGCCTTTTTAAACTCTTTAAACAATTCTTTTGCATTATCAGAACCTATTTTAGCTATCTCTTCAATGTCCAAATTTAAAATCTCACCTGCTTTTTTTACTACATAAGAAGTATATGCAGGCTCATTTCTTTGACCGCGAAACGGCACCGGCGTAAGATATGGCGCGTCAGTTTCAAATAAAAGCTTATCTCTTGGAATTTTAGGCAAAATATCAACCAGCTCTTTAGCATTTGCAAATGTCAATACCCCGCCTACAGCAAAGTAAAATCCATCCAAACCTAAAAGAAGGCTTGAAGCGTTAAAGCAGTGCAAAACTCCTGATACTCCACTTTTTACAGCATACTCTTTTAATATGTCAAAACTGTCTTGATTTGACTCTCTCACATGAACAATGAGTGGCTTTTTATATTTTTTTGCAAGCTCTATATGACATATAAAAACCTCTTTTTGATTTTTGATTTCACGCTCTTTTTCACTCTCATCTTTAGGAAGCCTAAAATAATCAAGTCCACACTCGCCCACTGCTATACACTTTTCATCTTTTAGGAACTTTTCCAAAACCTCAGCATCAAAATCAGCATGATGATATGGGTGTACACCGGCGGCAAAAAAGATATTATCATATTTATAAGCTATATTTTTGGCTTTAGGCAAATCATTTATGTCAGCTCCTGGAATCAGTATAGCGCGCACTCCACACTCATTTGCTCTTTGTATCACATCGCCCAAATCACTATCGTATCTGCTGTCATCTAAGTGACAGTGCGTATCTATTATCAACGGTTTTTGACTCATTTGTTATCTCTTCTAAGGCTCTTGGCAAAATCTCTGGCTTTATCGGTGATATCTTTGCCGCTTATCATACGTGAAAGCTCCTCTATCCTGCCCTCTTCATCAAGCTCTTTTATAAAGCTTGTATCATCTTTTTTTTGCACTAAAAAGTGTTGATTTGCACATGAAGAAAGCTGCGGATGGTGAGATATAGCAAATACTTGATAATTTTTTGAAATCTCCTTTAATACGCTTGCCACACTCATGGATTCTCTGCCGCTTAGATTCGAATCTACCTCGTCCAATATCAAAATCCCGTTTCCTTTTTTTATCTCATTGCTGGAGGATATAAAAGCAAGTCTTAGTCTATTAAACTCTCCTGAGCTTATCTTTTTTATATCAATTCCATCAAGTTCCACGCTAACCTCTTTGGTACCTAATATATAAGGCTCGCAAGACTTTACACATAAAGAGCATGGTTTTAGATATAACTTTTGCAAATAACCGTTTATAAGCTCCTCAAGAGGTTTTAGAGCTTTTTGCCTTGAGATATCAAGTTCATGCGCAAGCTCTTTTATCTTCTTATCCAATCTTTCAAACTCACTCTTAAGTTCTTTTTTTTCAAAAGCTATATTTTCATAATGCGCAAGTTCATTTTTGCGTTTCTCAAGGTGAGTTAAAATCTCTTCAATGCTTCCGAAACGATTTTTAAGAGAACTTATCTGTTCTATCCTGTCCAAAACAGATTCTATATCCGTATCTTCAAGCTCATCTAATTTTTGCATCTCTTCTTCAAAAACACTCTTTAAAAAATTCATACACTCGTCAAAAAGCGCGCTGTTTTGTCCGATAAGCTCTAAAGCATTATTTACAGCTCTTTCGCTTTCAAAAATTGCATTTGCATTATTTATGGTATCTATAATTTTCTCTTTTTTGGACAATCTTCGCTTAAATTCCAAAAGCTCCTCATCTTCGCCAACTTTTGGCTTCACAGCTTCAATCCTGCTTATCTCAAAAAGGGCAAGTTCTTTTAATTCATTTATTTTTTGCTCTTCTGATTTTACTCTCTCAAGCTCTTCTTTTATATCCAAAAACTTTAAAAAATACTTTTTATAATCTTCGTATCTATCCGTATGTAACGCATCATTTTTAGCCGCTAAAGCATCTATTAGAGATATCAAGGAAGCATTTTCAAACTGACTTGTATCGCGAAGGGAGAGATAACTTATAAAATTTTGTGCAATCTGCTTTGAAACTTTTTGTGAAACAGCTTGAGAGTTTACAAAATATCGCATACTTTTTTGTTTTACACATTTAAAAATCGTAACATCGTCATTTTGCAAGCCAAACTCATCTAAGTTTATCTGTTCATCAACAAAAGCCTCAAGCATTGAAGCTTCGCAGCTATCAAGCCCAAAAACCGACAAAAGCGCATTAAAAAATACGGATTTTCCGCTGCCGCTGGGACCTGAAAATACAATGAGTCCATTGTGAAAATTGAGTTTCTCCTCTTTGAAACCCAAATGCTCTTTGAGATAAAAACTCTCTATCACTGCTGCCCCCATGAGAGTTTCTCTTTTAAAATTTTAAAATGGCTCTGTTCTATTTTGCGTATAAGCTTTACACTTTTTTTTGCATACTTTACGCTTACCTCATCATACTCACTCATATCATAAATTTCTTGTCCATCTACTATTACCACAGTATTGTCCTTGCTTTTCAGAGTTATCTCATAATTGTCAAAAACCAATGGACGCTGTGTCAAAGAGTGAGGACAAATCGGCGTCAAAATCATAGCTTTTGCCTGAGGTAGGACAATGGGACCTCCACATGAAAGATTATAAGCAGTTGATCCTGAAGGCGTAGAGAGAATAACACCGTCTCCAAAATATAAATTAAAATATTCACCGTTGGCATAAGTTTCGATTCTTGCCATAGATGAGATTTTTGCACGCGAAAAGACAACTTCATTAAAAGCTACACTTTTGGCTTTTTTCTTGCCTTTTTTTAAAGTAACATCAAGCAGCCCTCTCTCATCTATCTTGTACTCTCCGCTATAAAGCTTTGGTGCAAAATCTTCAAGTTCATACAATCCAAAACTTATCAAAAATCCCAAATTTCCTGCATGCACGCCAAGTATAGGCAACTGATATTTAAAGCTCTCACGCGCAGTCCAAAGAAGTGTTCCATCTCCTCCAAGCGATATAAGCAAATCTGAACATTCACAAAGCCTTTGAATGGAAAAATCGCTTTTTTCACCGATACTCTCAGCGCTATTTTTTTCCAGAACAATCTGTGCGTCATACTTTGCAAAAATCTCTTTTAATTTTTTGTATTCGCTTTTTAGATTTGTCTCTTTGCGTAAAACAAGACCTATGGTTTTAAAATCTATATTTTTGTTTAACATGAGTGCGATTGTAACATATTTTTAGTTGATTGGCTAAAAAATAACCTTGTAAAAATAAAATGATTTTTGTTTTTACATGTAATAAAAAGTGGAAAAAATTTCAAAAAACAACATGCATTTGCAAAATCTTAAAAAATATGCAAAGTACGTAAACAACAAAAAAGCAATGTTTTGCTATACTTTTTTCTTTAAAAATTTAAGCAGATTATTTTTTGCAAAGCAAAATCAAAAGGAACCGTTTTGAGAAGCCACTATTGTACACATTTAGGTGAAAATGATATAAATAAAGAAGTTACGCTTTGCGGCTGGGCAAACAGTTACAGAGACCACGGCGGCGTTA
>JAIROK010000121.1 GCA_031257555.1 Campylobacteraceae bacterium
ACTTCTGCCTGTTTCTTTTGCAAGTTTATCTAATTCTTGCACTATATCATCATCAAGTCTAATTGATATTTGTTTCATTTTTTTAATCCTTTCAATTATTTTGCTATACAAGTATAGCAAAATAATGTAATTATTGCAATATTCCAAGTTAACATCTATTACATTTTAAGTTTTACTTATTTTTTTGAAACCTTAAAGCTTGTTTTTTAAACTCTCAAAATACCATAAAATGCGATATTTTTCTGTTTTTGTATTAAAAATCACACTTTTCAAAGAAGTTGATATTTTTATTGCTTCTTATCAGAAAATATGCTATACTATTAACAGTCAAATGACTGCCTATAGCAATCAATATATCTAAGGAGCAAAAAATGAGTTCAACATTAACAATAAGAATGGATGCCGAATTAAAAGAGAGTGCGCAAAACATCTTAAATGATATTGGGCTTGACTTAACCACAGCTGTTAAACTTTTTTTGCGCCAAACCGTAATTCAACAAAAGTTACCAATAGAGCTTGTTACACCAAATTATGAACCAAGCAATATCGTGAAAACTTCAATGAAAGAGACAGCAGAAATCAAACTGAAAAATCCGCGTAAACTCAATTCTGCTTCCGAAGTTTTCAAAGATATTGGAGTATAATGAAGTATGCCGATTACACTCTTGAATTTAGCAAATGTTTTAAAGCCGCAAAGAAAAAGCGAAGAAACATTAAATAGCGCACTTCACGGCGATATGATATGGAGGCATAATGGATAATTATTATGAGTTGCTACGCAATAAGGATATTATTACTATTCTTGATGGCGATACTGCATTTGGAGAATTTTCTCCCACCGATAGTGATTTACCCGTAAAATTATCAATGCCTTATTTAAGTGGACCAACCATATGTGATATTTCCAGCCGCTTTGGATTGGCAGTATCATATGGTTGGGATGGTGGTGCAAAAAGCCGTTGGGCATATTTAAGTGATTTGTTGGTACATTGCATTAAAAGCGGCAGAGAATCGGACCTACTTACTTTTCTATTTTCCAAAGAACAATTTGCTGACAAGTTGAAAGGATATACGCCATCTTCGATAGAAACAGCACATAAGAAAATCATTGAAACAGTTGTTAATCAAATCAATGGCATACTTTATTTTAGCAATTGTGAGTTATGTGCTACAGGACGACAATTTCTGATTAAGAAAATAGGTACAGCGATTAAAATTGCAACGCCTGTTATTAAAAAAATTGATCGTGAGTATATTCGCAGTATTTCTGAACGTGCATTAAAAGACATAGCCGATTCTAATTATGATAGTGCAATTACTAAAGCGCGAACACTTTTGGAAGAAGTCTTCTGCTATGTGCTTGAACTAAAAAATGAAAAACCAAATGATAGTGGAAATATAGGAAAGCTCTACAATCAAGTTAAAACTCTTTATAATATGCATCAAGACGAAAACATGGATAAGCGCATCAATATGTTGTTATCAGGATTAGAGAAAATTGTATCCGCAATTGCACAAATGAGAAACGAGGGAAGCGATTCACATGGGCTTGGCGCTAAAAGGATTAGCATTAATGAACATCATGCGCAGTTACTTGTGAATTCTGCGATAACTATGGCTGACTTCATACTTGCTGTCGGTAATAAGAACACATAAGTATCCACTTTATACTTCTTTTATCGTTTTTGTTTATTGATAAACATTGCTTCTATGTTTTATTTTCAATACCAAGATGATTAATTTCTCATCTTGTACACATACCAAGCGATAATCATCCACACGATAGCGCCATAAACCTCTTAAATTTCCAGTAAGCCCTTTGCCGCGACTTCGTGGATTTTCAAGAGCTTGAAGTTCTTTTATGTATTTCAGAATACCTTTTTGAATAGTAATCTTCCAAATCCTCTATATAAGCATATACAGCTTCTTTTATAATTTGGGCTTGTGAGACTTTTGCTTCTTTGCTAAGATTTAATAATCGGCTTTCCATCTCTCTTGGTAATCTAATTGATAAAGGCATAAACAACTCCTTATAATACAATGTATTTATTATATATTATTTTGCTATTTTTTGCAAAATCATGTATTACTCCATAAATTTGGCGCTTCTTTTAATTAGATAAATTATTTATCCAAAGAGTGCCAAATGTGTTTGAAGTTGTGCAAAACAAATCCATATCGCCAAATGTTATGGACTAATACACTTTATTGACATATTTTTATTGAAATGATACAATATATACCGTATATACTGTAGAGGAAAAAATAAAAATGACAAATATAAAATTAGCAACGTGGGGAAACTCAACTGCTTTAAGATTGCCAAAAACGTTACTAAATCAATTAGGCATTGATAAAAATTCAACGGTATCTATTAGTATTACCGAAAACCAAGAGCTGCTTATAAAACCTGTCTATAAGCATAAAACACTTAAAGAACGTTTTGAAGGATTGAATAGTAATTATCAATCTGAACTTGTTAATTGGGGCGAAGTAACAGGCGAGGAGATTTGGTAATGAAACAGGGCGATATAATAATGATTGATTTTAATCCCACAAAAGGACATGAACAAGCAGGTTATCGTCCTGCTGTGATTGTCAGTAACAATGTTTATAATAAAAAATCCAAACTTCTTTTGGTTTGTCCAATAACAAATACCATTCGTGATTTTCCATTTTATGTAAAATTGGAAAATACTCAAACAACAGGCATTATTATGTGTGATCAAATAAAAGCAATAGATGGTACGGCACGGAATATAAAGTTTGTTGAAAAGTTACCCGTAAAATTACTGCAAGAAGTAATAGATATTATTCAAGGCTCAATTGAAATTTTGTGATAAAACCTATACTCATCAACGTTAATATAAATTTTATTAACATTATACAATATTAATACTCCACTTTCGTAAATAAGGTGGAGTATTAAATGATGTGCAACCTCAAGGAAAAATAAAATCTGTTTTTTATCTTCTATGTCTTATATGTAGATGACTATACGATTTTGATTTTTATCTATTGATGCTCTTATGTATTTTTCTGTTTTGTTTTTGCTTTTGTTTAAATTCTTTGAGACGATCAGCAAGTGTTTTTTGTTCTTCTTTTTGAAATTTCATTTTGTTCTCTTCAAAAACACTTTTATCTAAAGCCGATTTGAGACGCTCTATTGCTGCTGCGCGTATTGGAAATGGTAAGGTTGCATCTTCGTTTTCAAGCTCTGCTATTCTATGTTCTATATCCCCAATATTATAGTTCTCAACAATATATTCAATTGAAAAATCTTCTATTGCCATTTAATCGCTCCTTTATCTATTTTATTTTAAAGTTATTCTTTCTATCTCTCTTTTCCAATATTTTTCTCTATCGGCACTCTTATTTTAGAGTTTTGTTCTATAGGTTTGCAAGCTTTGATAAATAAAACTATTAAATCAGTCTTGTTGCCATGTTTAGCATATGAACATGCATTAATCATGTCCTCTCTTTTAGTAATACTTAAATTTAAATCATAACTAGCTTCTTTTGCAAGCTGCCGCATAAATATACGCTGCGTTCTGCCATTACCTTTTAAAAATGGATGCAATTCATTTAATTTTATAAAAAACTCTGCTGACTGTTTATTGAAATCATGAAAATTTAAATCTTTTAGAAAATTTTTATCTTTCAAATCATCAAACATTTTTTTTGTTGCACTATTCAATTCAAGTTCATCTACAAATTTATTAAAAATACCATCGTTTTTACCAAAAGAGATATTTTTAAATCCAAGCTCTGCTCTGTCTTTTCCAGCTGTGGAGTAAATATCTTCAAATATAAATTTATGTATATCTTTTAAATGTTGAAAATCAAAATTGCCTTTAATAGGATATTGTCTAAGATATAAAACTTTTTGCTGCGTAATTTCTTTTTCAATTTTAAATAATTCATCGATAGTTTTAGCGCCTACAAGATTTGAATTTAATAATTTGTCAGTGTATATAGACATCATAAAGCTTTAGATTGATTTATTTTAAAACTTTCAATAGTTTGTTTTATAGATTCATCAAGTGTTATTTCACCGCTTACAAGTTTAATGTTTCTTTCTATGTCTTGCCTATCTAAAAACATATTCTCAATAGCAAAATCGCAAATAATATTATGTATATCCATAAAAGCCTTATAGGATAATTGATTTTTATATTCTCTTAATATAATCAAACTCTCTTCTCGGTTTTTTGGTATACTTATTTCTTCCATTTTTTACCCATTTTGCTCATTTCTACTTGAATAATTTAAAATACTATCTCTAATAAATTCTGCAATCGCTTGGTATTGTTTGCCGTCTCTAAGCATTATATCTCTTAAAAGAGCAAATTCAGATGGTGCAAAATTTACCAAAACTTTTTCTGTCCTTTTTTCACCAGCCTGTAATTTTCGTCCAGCTTTTTTATATCCTTGAACTTTTTCTGCTATTTTCAAAGCCTCTTTATGCTTTTTAGCTTCTTCGTCTGCTGTTTCGAAACTTTTTGTTTTTGTTGTTTTATTTAATAATTCTGCCAATGGTTTTTTTTCCATTTTACAGCTCCTGTATTGTTAATAATAATTCATTCCATTGCTTATTTATACTGGCATATGTAGTTTTTGAAAGCGCATTTTCATTTACAAGCTCATCAAATCTCTTTCCTGTTGATGTAAAATTACTAAAAATTTTAGACTTTTTAAGCTCTATAATCGGATATGAGCTATCTATATTTTGTTTTATAATATCATAGTCTTTGCCTTCTGTTTTTGTTGCTATAATAATAATATTTTGATTTATTTTTTCAATTTCATCTATAGTTTCTATAGTTTTTTTTAGTGCATCATATTCATTATTAACAGGAATAAGTACGATATTACATTTTTCGATAATTTTTAAAATGCCTTTATCTATAAAACCGCCAAAATCATAAACAATACTTTCATTCAAATCTGGTAATTCATCAGCGGGAGCGATAAACATATAATCCTTAAAAAAACTTTCTAAAATATTTGCTTCATTGGTAAAAATATACGCATTAAGTTCCAAAGCTAAAAGTCCTGATATTGGTGTTTTGCCGCTACCACCTTTTTTATTTACAACAGCTATTTTCATAAAATTTCTCCATAAAATTTCTGTAATTATATCAGATTATTCCAAATATTGCAATAATTTTAATATTTTTAAGCATTTTAATCGTTCAAATTATTATAATAGTTGCAACTATTTCAAATATTTAAATCATTACTATCGTTATAATTATTATAATGATTGAAATAATCAAAAAATATTATATATTTATATAAAAAACCAAGACCATACGGCGTTTGAGTATATAGGCAAGCAAAATATGTTTTGCATTTTACCGTAGCTAATGCTTAACGCAGTGGTAACCAATCTAACCTTAACAATAAAGTAAACTTTAATATTCAATTAATCCTTAAGTTAAAATTAAGCTTAAACTTTCCTGCTAAACAGCTAAAAAAGCGCGAACGAAGTGAGTAAGAAAGTCGGCAATAGGAGCTTGCGTATTTTGTCAAAAATCTTTAAAATATAAGAGAGTAAGCAAGCGAACATCCGCCGACTTCAATTTAAAGAAAATAGCTTGAGCAAAGCGAAAGCAATTAGTAAAAAGTGAAGCGTTAGCTTCACAATTTTCCTTATGCGATTGGAGCGTAGCGGAAATCGCGGCGCTTCGCGCTTTTTTAAAAATATTTAATATATTTAAGAAGTTTACGGTTCTTAGCAGAGCCGATGGTGTCGGGGTTTGTGAGATGCAATTATAACTTTTAAACTGCCAATTATAACTTTTAAACTGCCAATTATAACTTTTAAACTGCCAATTATAACTTTTAAACTGCCAATTAT
>JAIROK010000056.1 GCA_031257555.1 Campylobacteraceae bacterium
AGCTTCATGCGCTTCATCTAAAATCACGATTTCCGCCTTTGTCTGCTTACTCTTTTGGGCATATTCAAGCCTGCCTTTTTTCTCTATACCTTTTTGTTTTAATGTGAAAAGTTCAAGCAATAACTGCCATTTTGCAGCCTTAGGGTCGGAGTCTGATTTTTTAAATTCAACCACATAATCATCTGTTATTTTATCTATTTTTACACTTCCAAGCGCTATTTCGGCATGCTTGCTTTTTTCTTCATTTATCTCATGAAGCACTCTGCCGATATGCACATCTTCGCTGTTATCTTCAAGATTTAAGCGATTGGCGCTGAGATAACACTGCGTTTTACAGTGAAAGTAGTAGTTAATCAAAGTACCTGTAATTTTAATCATTTTTTACAAAAATCCACAATTTTTTGTTTCGTTAAATTTCGCTCTGTCAAATTTTCCATCTTTTGTAATGAAATCATCGCAATTTTCTATATAAAAAAATCCATGAATATCTTCGCCTAAAAATGGTCTTTCACTGCCGTATTTAAATATATTAAATGTAAAAAATTGCATTAAAGAGTTGATTTTTGACTTTTCAACCTCTTGCTTGACAAAGCTGTCTATTTCGTTTAATTGCAAAAACTTATCCCAAACCTTTTTGCCGTCAAGCAATCCATTAGTAATAAACTGTGCATCTATATTTTTAAACTCTTTTACATTTTCGTATTTTGAGATATCTATAGTAAATGGAAAATATAATGTAAAAGTTTGAGTATCTATCAGTGTCATATGTCGTTTCATATTTTTATAATTAAGCAATTTCGCACTATTTTCAAAAGAGTCATATAATGTGTTTAAACCATTTTTAAAACTCTCTTGAGTCTTTTTGATTTTGTCTAAAACAATTTTGTAGTAGCTTTGAAAATCTTTATTTTCCAATACTTTTTTAAATTTATCACATGTTAAATTGAATTCTAATCTATTGTCGTGCTTATATATTTCACTTGCTTTATCAAGGTTAAAAAAATATGCTTTGGGATTTATATGACTCTTAAGACAACTTCTATTTATGCGTCCCATAAACTGTTCTTCGCTGTCAAGCGTAGAGATATCCTTAAAACCTATATCCATATCAATATTAATTCCGGCTTCTATAACTTGAGTTGCCACTATAATAATCGGCTCATCTTTTTTGCTCTCTTCGATAACAAAATGTCTATAGGCTTTATTGTCATCTCCGCTAAGCTCACAAACACGCTCGAAACCTTTTTCTACTAATAAATTAAAAAAATCTCTCGCCGTCTGTTTTTTGATAAATTCAAATAAAAATTTTTTATAATTTGAGCGTTCTTCCAAAAATTTTTCAAGCAACTCGTCCATTCCAATCTTTTTTAAAGACTTGAAATATTCTATTTGTACCCTATTTTTAAAGTATCTGTTTTGGAAAAACTCCTCCTTTTTATCAGCACAGATTAAATCCGCAAAATTTGTTGTTTTTTCTAAAAAATAGTCTAATTTGGGCAGTGTTGCAGACATGATAATTATTTTAATATTTAATAATTCGGCATATTTATCAAAAAAATTAGCCATATACATCCAAAGATTATTATCGTAACTTTGTATCTCATCTAATATAACTACGCTGTTTGCAAATTGCCACAGAGGAAAATTATCCTCTTTGGATGTACCAAACAGGATATTAAAGAAATTTACATGCGTGGTTATGATAAAAGGCTTATGGAAAAATAGTCTGCTTATATAAGCTTTGCTGTATTTTGTCTCTTCATCTTCCAGCGTATTGTCACTCTCATCATCTTTGATAGGCGTTATGGAATTTATCACCTCCATATCCAAAGAGTCGGCAAATATATCGTCAAATACTATTTTTGTCTGCTCTACCAATGTGTTAAACGGGAATATGTAAAATACTTTGTTTATGTCTGCTTTATTCTCTAAAATATTCAACGCCAGATTGATTGATGTGATAGTTTTTCCGCTTCCGGTCGGAGCTTCAAGATAAAATACATATTTATTCATATTTCTCATAAGACTATTTTGCGCTTCGATATAAATAGCTTCTCTTATTTTATTAATGCCGTTTGTGCATTCCATGCTATTTTTATAAATGTTAAATTTTTCTCTCAAAACAGTTTTTATTTTTTTATCAAGCAAGCCAAAATCACTGAACTCTATCTTGCTCTTATATTCGGTTGTAGCATAATAATCGCTTGATATAAGCAAGGAGAATAGCAGCTTATTTAAGATATAAAACTCAAAATGGGGAATTTTAAATTTATCCAAATGCATCCAATATTTTTTCGGCGCAAGTTCATCTATTTTATATTTTCCAAACTCGTCTAATTTACCGTGATGCTTGGATATGTGATATGAAAAAGCATGCAAAATAAACAATAGTTTTATTCTCTCGCCCGTGCTGTTGATTTTTTCGATACAAGTTTTATAGTATTTAATATATAAGTCGGATGAACCCATAGAGTGATGTGTGCTGTTTGTAGTATTAAAATATTCGCTAAAATGGCTATTGTGCATTTTATTGGCTTGAAAATAAGGATTTTTCTTGCCTATATCATGCAAATATATGGCATTGATAAACATCTCTTTTATTAATTCAAAATTTTCTGCAGATATCTTTTTTATAAGATTATCTATGAGTATTTCCAAATGTTTTGCATTAATAATTTTATAAAAATATTTAAGCGTTAAATCAGAATGCGCTATTAAAGTCTCATCCGGAGTGTGAGCAAGATATTTTTCATCTATGTCAAAATTAGATAAAGGCGTAATTTTTACCGTCATATCCATATGTATTATCGGGTATATTTTCTAATTCCAAATTTGTAAAAATTAAAGCGGCATATTCGTAAAAATGATACTCTTTTTGCAAAGATATAGGAGAAATTTCTTGAAATATAAAAGGCAATTCCCCTTCTTTTTCATAACCGCCTAAAATATCAAAATTTTTCACAAACAGTGAATCCACATAGTTATAAACCGGATTTGTCAAATCGATAATTTCAACTTCGCAAATTTGCGCGGGATGATCATTTTTGCCAAGATACGGTATAAAAACCACTCTGCCTTCAAGCAGATATTTCTCTATTTTTTTGTACGGTTCACTCTCATATTCAAGTATCATTATCTGCCAAGAAGGATTTTCCAGCCACTGCTCCCGCACTATCAAATTACCGCCAGCTTCGTATGACGCGTATCCGACACTATTGTTAAATGTTTGTATCTTTTTACTAAAATATCCTTTAGAAGTAAGCGGTGTTATAGAAACTTTTAAATGGCATAATTTCTCATAAAATTCAGGATAACCGTCATCTTTTAATTTTAAGTATCTGTTTTTATTAAGTAATTGCGTATGTCCATCAAGTCCGATAACGGCTCCCAAAAGACCTAAAAGTGCCGGCTTATGTATATTATTGTATGTAAAATATGCATACTCATTAACATCCGGTTTTTTAAAGCAAGCGGTTTTGCCGCTTAGTTTAAAACTCAAAGCTCTCATATTTACAGCTTCTCTTTGGTAAAAATATTATATTTACTAAAAGATGTTTTCACGCTTACTTTAAATGGATTGAAATAAACCTCTGCACTATCAAACTTTTTACCAACAATTTCTTCTACTTCGTGCAAATCAATCTCTCTTGTTTTGCTGTCAAATGTTATATAATTGCTAAGATCCGGAAGATACAGATCGTCCTCTTTGAGTTCTATAAACAATGCAAATTCGTTTTCGCAGCCAAATTTGCTATTGGTATTAAAAGCTGTAGCGCTTACTATGGCAACCTTTTTAAACTCTTGATAATCCTCTTTTGTATAACCTTTAAAATCCTCTCCAAGAATCTCTTTATATTCATCATAATTTTTAGGATTTATACTAAAGCCATAAAAATAGTGCGCTTCATTGACTGTTATTTTTGTGCCAAGAGTCGATTGTTTGGCTTCTTCTTCATCTTCAGCTTTTGATTGCTTAGCCTCTTCTTCTTCATCTTCAGTTTTTGATTGTTTGTTCCTTTTATTCTTATCTTCAGTTTTTGAGTTTGCAAATGGAGATAAAATGTCTTGAATCTCGATGGTTGTATTATCAAATTTATTAAATCCCTGTCCAAACTGTACGGCTCCCGTTATAGATATATTTTGCCCCTCTACTGCAAAAGTGGCTCCAAAATTTTTAACATCTATTGCTTTGAAAAGATTTTCCAATACAACCCTGCTATCCTTTTTGTCTATCTCGCCAAACAACAGCCTATATCTCTCGGCTAATTTATTTGGGACCATACTATTATTGTCATCTTTGGTTTTTCCTATTTTCCAGCTTTTTATAAAAAGAACTTTTTTGCCGCTGTTTTCCCATGCTTTTTTTATTGGATATTTCAAAGCTTTATCGCTTCCGAAAATCTCACCGTTATTTGTACTTTTAGGTCTTCCCGTAAAATCTGCATTCCAATTCGCCATTTTAGCGCCTATGCCTATAACTCCGTAAACTCTTTTCATATTAGTTCTCCTTATTTTCTGTGTAAAATATATTATTTGACAGCGCGCCGATTAAAAAGCTGTCGATATCGTACGGCAACTCATCATCTGCTTCATAAGCCAATATCAGACTTAAGGCATTATTTAGTAATAAAGATCTTAGCCAAACAGCATGTTGATATTTAAAATATACAGCCTCTATGTTTTCTTTAAGTCTTTTTACCGTATTAGTTCTTAAAAATGGTTCTAACAAGTCTGCATTTTTTTTGTGTTTTTTGCTTTTATGTAGCAAATATGTAGCTATTTGACCGGATAAATAGAAAAACTCCTCTTTGTTTAGCTGAGTATAATTTGATGTTTTCAGCCTATCCAAAATCCTGCTTTGTAATGCGTTAATATCCACAATATCTCCTTTGTTGTGTCTTATAAGAGAAAGCTTTAAATTCAAACTCTCTTTTGCTTTATCATTATTGTTACGCCTTAAATGTCCTATTATAAAGTGTGTGCCGAATTTTTCAATAACTTGATAAAACTCCTCTTTTCTGTGTTTTTTAAAATAGTTTATCATAGCCCCTCTCGTTATATATATGAGGTTGACTAATTTTTTATCCATTTTGCTATAAACTTCATCATAATAATTATTCACTAAATAACCATTATAAAATGTATTGCTTACAATATTTTCAAGCTGGTCAAGTTCTTTTATCTCAAAATCTTCCTTAAGACCGTTTTTATCTCCTAATTTAACAAAATTAATAACATTGATAGGTTTATCTAATGTTGTAATTTTATGATTTTTGGTTTCTATTTCAGGCAGATAATCAAAATCTTTTATAATAGCTTGTCCATTATCAGAAAATTTGCTTAAAAATATTTTTGGCAATAAATCTGTTTTACACCCTTGAAATCCAAACCAATCAAAAAATATTTTTATCCTAAAAGCAGTATCGGTTTTGATCATAAATGGATATGATATCTTTTTCGTTTTGTGTTCCAAAAAAGGTTTTTTGCTATTTAATCCCATATTTGAATTTGATAAACCATAGATTTTATCTTCAATTTTTTTATTGTAACTGCTATCATTGAAGATTTTTAGAGATAAGTATATCTCGCTTTCGTTTGCGTATTTTTCTAACTCTTCATCAAAAAATATTTTTATATAATTTTTTATCTTTTTTTCTTTGATAATTTTTATAATTTCATCAAAACAATTTTTCAAAATTTCGCATTTTTTCAAAATATCTTTTTTTCTGTCTTCATTTTCTATAACAAATTTATATTTATCTAAAACTTCTTTATCCTTTTTATTATCAAACTTTTTAAAGTTTAATAAAATATTAAAATGTTGATCTATCTTATTTTTAGCATAATTGGCATTTTCGGCTTTAAAAAAATATGATAAATAGTTTATGTTGTGAATTTTTTTATCTGTGGAAAAGCAATAAATATGATACTTTTGTAAAATAAAATAAGATGATAGAAATAGCGATGGATACGTTATTGGCAGGCATTTTGGTATACTAATTTTTGCTTTAAGGTTAGCGAGAAAAATTTTACATTTTTAGATTGTATTTTTACTTGATTTTTTACATCCTTTTGACATATTTATTAAGATAATCCCTAAATTTAGGCTTTTTAGTATTTTTTACAAACTTTGTGGCGATAGTTGTAAAATAGCGACTAAGTTACAAAAAGAAAGTTACATGCAGAGAAAGTTACATGACTAAGTTACATGCAGGGAATTACGATGAAATCGTTATTGTGGTTAAAAATGAGCGATTTTTTGTCATTTGTAGATAGTTTTCCTTAAATTGTTACTTTTTGAGCTTCCTAAATTCCCATGGCGGAGTGGGATCAGCATCCTGCCACAGACCGATTTTTTTATCGCGCGCTTTTTTCTCTATCTCTATGTATTGTCTGCCGTATTTTACGTATGCCCATGCGAGACCGTCTTTGATTTGTTTTTCATTGGCGTTGATTTTTTTGCAGGTTACGACGCCGAGCGTTCGTTTGTATTTATCCTGACCTTTATCCTGCACAATAGCATTTTCACCCGCACACATGTCCGCAAGGTTTTTGCGGCTTGCCTGACCGAACGCCTGTTTACTCTCGGGTGCATCTATACCGTCAAGCCTGATTTTTACTTGTTCGTTTTTTGGCGTTAAAATCGTAAGCGTATCGCCATCTGCGACTTTTACGACTTTGCCTGTTATCTCACTTGCTGATAATACACATAATAATGTAATAAACAATAATATGATTTTCACATCACAATCCTTGTAACTTTGCCTACGATATAAAAAATGAGCTGATTATCGTCATTTCTATCTACAGTATAGCTTTCGTAGTCTTTATTTGCTGAGATGATCCTTATTTGCCCGTGCGGAGTAAGCTGTAACAGTTTAACCATTAATGTATTGTCCCAATTCAGCACATATAAACCCTCACCTTTGTATTCGCCGCTATCGTCAAATACAACCCAAGAGTCGGGGAAAAGCATCGGAACCATTGAATAGCCGCTTACTTGTATGGACTTAAGTGATTTATTGGTGGTAGTTACTTTTAACGTGTCGCTGTCTATGAGCATTTCGCCGTTTTCCTCAAAGGTATCTATACTGTCTAAGTTACCGCCCCCACCGCATGACGCAGTAACTGATAACTTTGGAATACGTATCACGTTTTTATTATCTTGCAATACATTTGTATTTTTATTTTCATAAAATTTTACTGTATCAGGAACACCTCTTTGTTTCCAGCCCTTAATCGTATGTACCGTAACATCAAAGTATTTAGCGAGTTCCTCATCATTTTTTGACCCATATTTTCTTTTGAGATAATCAACATTTATTTCACTCATTTTTATACCTTTTTTTAAAAAAGAATACATTTGACTTGACTTTCAAATACAAATGTATTATAATACCACTACCAATTAAAACTTTTAAAACATTTTAAACCTTTTTGGGTTTAGAAAAGTTTAAAAAGTTGGTTACACCGTCCGCGCCTTATGTAGAAGGCACTAAAGTATGCAGAGATGCTCCTTTAGCGACGTAATTCTTTAACTTACTAACACCTTTGGCAGGAGAGCACTTAGCGACTGTACGCAGTTTAATGAGGCTAAGAAGGTGTTTACGCGCTGGTAGCCGAGCCACGACAGCGGATTGATTTTTTTGAGGAGGATGTTGCTCCTTTGAAATAAGTATTTGTATTCGTAGCCCCCTTTAACCGATAGTTATCCTCCTCTTCAAATAAATCAATTTTAAGGACATAAAAATGACAAGAGAAAAAAGATTAGACGCTTTATATTGGGACGTTAGATGGGAAGCTAAAAAGCATGTAATGAAAAAAGGTAAAAACCCAACTGTTTTTGAGGTTATTGCTATGTTGAATAAAAAACTAAACACTAAGAAATGGAGTGTTTTGGAAGCCACAAATGAGGAGAGAGGTGAGATTGTAAAAGATGTTTGCACCGATTGTTTTAATGATGATAGCGAAAGTACAAAAGAGACTATTTACAGCTATTTTGGCTGTTAATAGTTAAAAAGGAGAAATAAATGAGAAAGAAATACCAAAACCCTATATCGCGTAAGTTTTACGAAGCGGGCATAAATATGACAGGCTGGGCAAGAAAGCATGGCATACCTAAGTTTTATGTTACGCAACTTGCAAGCGGACAGTCTAAGGGGACGCGAGGCAACAGCAAAAAAGTTGTTGAGTTACTGAAAGTTGAGGGATTGTGGGCAGAAGATACTGACAAGGCGGCGTAAAATGTGGGTAACAGCAAAAGAAGCAGTTCCTATTTTGGGAATAGAGTATATTGCATTAAAAGTGCAAATACATCGTAAGACTGCTAAGTTTAAGTACAGATATGTAGAGGGTAAAGGCAGAGGCGGCAGGACCCTTGAGATTTGGATAGACGATACGGCAAAAAGCGAGACTGTTGCTAAGCCTGCACAAAAACGACACATGCAGGAAAAGCCTGTTAATATGCATAGAAGCAATGCCTTTTTACGTCTTAAAGCCGAAAAACAATCCGAAATCTTAGAACGTGTGGAACTTATAAAAAGCTACGTAAACCGCCCTATCTGGATGAGTTTTAGCGAGTGGGCTGAGGGTAAAAACCTGCCTACAAGGGCACACTTTCTTAAATGGGTAAGACTTTACAGGCAGGGTATCCGTAACCAAAACGCCCTTGACCTGTTTTGCGACAACAGAGGGCGACCGCGGGAGAGTTTTAAGATGACGCAAGAAATGAGACAAGCGGCAGAATGTTATATCCTGCAAACTAAAACACACCCTTCTGATGTAGTTATATATGCTTGCATGAAACAATATTTTGGCGATGCTCTGCCATCCTGTGACACGGTACTTAGATACCTTAAATGGTATAGAGAGAGTAACAAAGCCCTTATACTGCACAAAGAAAACCCGGACAAAGCAAAAGGTAAAAGCTTAGCTGCGTTTGGCAATGCTTCCGAGATAGCGAAATACAAAAACCATTATTGGGAGCTGGATGGAACACCTGCGGATTTGATATGCAGTGACGGCATAAGATATACGATTATTGCCGCTTTGGATATATATTCGCGCAGAGTTTGTCTTACTGTTGAACCCAAAAGCAACTCTTACGCGCTTGCAAGAAATATGCGAGAAGCTATCCTAAAACTTGGTGTCCCCGAAAACGTTGTTTGCGATAATGGTAGAGACTATAAGAGTAACCACTTTGAAAGCGTTCTGCAAAATCTGGGCATTAACAAAAAAGAGGTTCCGCCTTTTTCGGGACAAAATAAACCGCACGTTGAGAGGTTTTTTGGAACACTGACAAGGGAGTTATTTAGCTCTTTGGAGGGTTATGTCGGTCCCGACGTTGCCACGCGCTCTGCAATACAGAGCCAAATGAGTTATGAAAGAAAGCTAAACGCTATAAAAGAGTGGAAAAAACAGCAGTACACAAGCGATAGCTTTAAAAGGGCAATGACAAGCAAAAAAGAGGTAATGGAAGTATTTGTGCCTCTTAGTGCGGATGAGTTAAGAGCTTGGGTAAACGCTTGGGTAGATGCAGTATATGAACAGCGAAAACATGGAGGCATAAATATGACGCCTATGGAAAAATACAATGCGGATATAACGCCTGCGCGCACGGTTGAGGACACAAGAATGCTTGATATCCTGCTTGGCGAATGGAGAGAGATGACTGTAGGCAAAAAAGGCATTGTAATAAGACGTGACGGCATAGACGCAGAGTACCAAGACATTAAGCTGATTGGTTACATAGGCGAAAGAGTATATGTAGCCTTAGGACAGGATGCGGGTGAAGTATATGTATATAACGCTGAAATGGCGCCGATATGCGTAGCTATAGACGAGAGCATGAAAGGCAAAAGCAGAGAGCAGATTAGAGCATTGCATAAAGAGATGGGCAAGATAGAGCGTGAAAAGACAAAGCTTGTTAAAAGAGCTAACGAGCTTATGGAAAAAATGCAATATCCTGCTTATAAAGACGTTATTGCCTCTGCAGCTAAAGTCGCCCTGCCTGCAAAACAGACAAAGCAGGCGCATAAGATAGACATTGAGTTACCAGACGAACATAAAGAGGACACTGTTATGAACGGCGATAGACCTTTGTTTACGAGCGATTTTGATGCTTTAGTTTGGGCAATAGAGAATAATAAAGAGGCTGAGTTTGGCGAGCTTATAAATGAACGAAGCGAACTCTACGAGCTTGCTAAAAACGAGGTTGAGTATAGAACTAAGGAGCGTGCAGGATGATAAACAACCCCGCATTGTGGTTAGTAATTTTTACAGAACAGGAACAGATGACAGGAGAAGTAACAACTCCTGTGCTGGTAGGACTTATTGTGCTTTTAATAACGGTTTTAATACTGTTTTATAAAAGCAAAAAATAGCATTTATCGGGGAGCTATCATTTTCGTGAGGTCACGAAAATGGTCAAAGCTCTCCTATTAAGTGCTTGTGACAGGGCATTAAATCTTAATAGGAGAGGTGTAAAAATGGTAGAAACATTTATACATACAAGGAATTATAGCAAATTGCAGGAAGCCTTTGCAAGGTTAGACGATTTGCCTATAACAGCCCCTAAAATAGGGCTTGGATATGGAAACTTCGGTTTAGGCAAAACTTTTGCCTTAGAACGAATAGCTGCAAACACACACGCAATACTCTTACGTGCCGTACAGACTTGGGGAAAAAAGAGCTTTTTAGAGAAGCTTTGTCTTGAACTTAGCCTTGACGTAAGCGGCGGGGCGAGCCGAATGTATGAAAGAGTAGTAGACGAGCTCCTGCAAAACAGGCGCATACTTATTATAGACGAAATAGACGCTCTTTTGAGAAGTCAAAAATTTGAAGTTTTAGAGTTGCTTCGAGATATCCATGACGAAACAAACATAGTGTTGTTTCTTATAGGCATGGAAGAGGCAAACGCGAAGCTAAAGAAACACAGGCACTTTTATAGCAGGATCATAGAGTTTGTGGAATTTAAGCCGATTATTGCAGACGATGTTAAAAAGTTTTGCGAACTATCCGATAAAGTAAAAATTGAAGACGACCTTATAGATTACTTTGCTAAAAAGTATCCGAACCTTAGACAGATAAGAGTTTTGCTTATCCGCCTTGAAAACGCAGCCAAACGCAACAATCTTACAACCTGCGATTTAAAAACGTTTAACTCCCTAAAAATTGAGGAGGAGGGAAAGGTATGAGCGAAGAAAATTTGATAGTACCAAATCCTGAAACCGAAAAACGCAAGGAAATAAGGGAGGAGATAAAAAATATACCTCCTCCTAAGCTTAAAGAGGTAATGGAGCTTCTTGAAATTGCAATAGATTACGAAGGCAGCGCTAATGCAGTAGCAAGAGTAATAGGCTACAGCAAATCAGCCGTTTGCTTAGTTAGAAAGGGCAAATATGACGGCAATGCAAACGTATTTTATGCAAAGCTTAAAAGGGAATATGACTTTCTGATTAACGGCATTATTATGTGTCCTGGCATAAAAGGTGAAATGCACCCTAAAGTATGCAAACAGTACAAAGAAGCCGCAAAAGCTGGAAAAATGCTTAAAGGTGCAGCTTTTTTACAAGTGAAAGATATGTGCCGATATTGCCCGATAGGAGGCAGAAGATGATAATACCAAAATCGCAAAAAATCTGGGATTATATAAGACGTAATCCTATTTTTAGAGCCGGCGATATAGTGACGGTAACAGATATAAGAGTTTACATCGTTACAGAATATCTAAGAAGCTGGGAAAAGGCGGGATACATAGTTTTGGTAGAAAAAACTAAAAACATCCGAGACAGGATATATAAACTTGCAAAAAAAAGTGTCCAAGCTCCTGCACGCGGGAAAAACGGTATGCATGACAGAAAACCAAAGGAGAAAAAGGTGATTAAGGATTTACAAACAAAAAGCGAAAAGGCGGTTATAGCTTTTACGCACGCGCAAATAAAACCTGCAAAAAAAGAGAAAGCAAACATAAAAACTGAAAAAATAACGTTTGAAGCACGCCTTATTAAAGGGCAGAAAGGCATAGGCTATTCTCCTACAATCTACAAAATAGACGACGTAGGAAATATTGTCTGCAGGGACACAGGCTTTGTAGTAGACAAAGTAGAAATAAAAACGGGTGAGAGTTACGGTTATGCGTGCCCTCGTAAGGGAGCTGCATAATGGGTGATTACAGAAAAATGGTACTTAAAGATTGCATGACACAACACAAAATGGTTTACGTTGCCTCTCCTGTACGTGCAATACTTGAGAGAATAATGTATTTAGATGACGCACACAGGGAGATAATAGAAACAGCACGTGAAGCGGCAAGAGTAGTTAAAAATGCGGGACATATACCTATATCTCCCGCATTATTGTGGTTTGAAGTCTTTAATGATTATAAAGACAGAGAACTCTTAATGGACTATTGCAAATTCCTTCTTGCAAAATGTGCAGAGATATACGTTGCTAAAAGTAAGTACAGCAAGTTTAGCACAGGCATACAAAAAGAAATTGAGTGGGCAAGAGAGTTTGGTCTTACGCAAGTTGAATATTAAGGAGTAAAAATGAAACAAGAAAAACTCCTTAATTTATACATGAA
>JAIROK010000038.1 GCA_031257555.1 Campylobacteraceae bacterium
AGCGTAAAAGAGATATTTTTAGACTGCGATAATGATACGCTGCTTTTGAAAGTCGAGCAAACAGGCGCGGCATGTCATACGGGAAACAAAACGTGCTTTTTTAAAAATATTTTACTGCCTAAATCATCGCAACTAAAAACAGCCGATGCGCCAAACTACGGCATTATAGATAAACTGTACCACACTATACAAGAGAGGAAAAACGCCAATGAGGAACTCTCTTATGTCGCCAAACTCTTCAAGAAAGGCGATAACGCATTTTTGAAAAAAGTCATTGAAGAGGCTGGGGAATTTACATTTGCCGTGAAAGATAAAGATGAAAAAGAGATAATTTACGAGGGCGCGGATCTCATTTTTCACTTTCTTGTCGCGCTGGCAAGTAAAAATATCCATTTTGAACGCATAGAACAAGAGCTTGCAAGACGTTCGGGTATAAGCGGAATAGAAGAGAAAAAAAACAGACCTCTTTAATTGCGGTAATTAAAGATTTTAGCGGACAGTTTGCTTGCTAAAACTTGCGCGGCTGCCGCTCCGCAAAATCTTTGCCGCCGCTTCTCTTTTAATGTGTATAGTTTGGTAACAAAATAATTTTAGCCTAAAACGCTCAAGTATGGGCATTATAAAATAGATTTATGTTAATTTGTGTAATTTAGTAACCTGATATATCTTTTTTGTCCTAATATTTTAAATGTTTTCAAAAAGTTTAACTCCTCTTTCTACAATGAAAATATCTCAACATGAGGAGTAGATTATGGAAAACAGTCGTAATATTTTGGAAATTACTTCCAAACAGCCTGACCCATCGGCTTTAGGATTATTTGGTTTAGCTCTTGTTACTTTGGTAGCGTCAAGTGAAAAACTTGGGCTTAGCGAGGGAACTATAGGTATTTTACCTTGCGCATTACTTTTGGGCGGTTTTACTCAATTAACAGCGGGCATATTAGACTATAAAAAACAGAATGTTTTTGGCGGTTTAGCTTTTATAGGCTATGGTATGTTTTGGATAACAATAGCTCTTACATGGTGGTTTATATATCAAGGATACAGCGGTGATTTTACAAAACAGCTTGGATTTTTTTATCTTGGTTATTTTATTTTTACCATATATATGACAATTGGCGCTTCTATAACAAATAGAGTGCTTTTTTATATATTTTTAGCGATAGATATTTTGTTTATATCGCTTGTTTGTTACAGTTTTGATATAGTTCCACAATTTGCCAAATTAATGGCGGGCGTAGCAGAACTTACAATATCAATTCTCTCATTTTATGCAAGCGCTGCAAATGTTTTAAATATTCACATGCAAAAAGATATTTTACCTGTTGGTAAAATGACAAAATGATACATGTGTGTTGGTAAACGGCAAAACTTTTGCATTTAAAACTTCAAAGCCATATTTTTTAGCAAAACAATAGTTTGCATAAAAATATGGCGGCATTGATAATCAAACGGCAAATTTTCACACAAATTACTCTTTGATATTTGCATCTGTTTTAAAAACGTGTCAAATAGATAATCAAATAAAACCTCTTTTATAATCGTATTATTTACAGGCGATGAAATATTCATAAGGTTAAAAAAATTTTACCAAATATTACTAATTATAAAAAAATATTACTATATAAAATCTATTATGCGATAATCCCAAAATTTTATAAAATTTTATAACTAATTTAAGGAGAAACGAATGTCCGAAGTTTCGAAGGTATCCACATTTGCTCCGCCGAAGGACGCTTGGGGAACGAACGCTGATTTTGACGGCACTCACAGAAAAGGCGAGCTGCGCGGTATCATCAAAATCAACCAAAATAATTGTGTAGGCTGTGATACGTGCAGTTCATTCTGTCCTACCGAAGCCATTCAAGGCTCTCTTGGCGTTGCTCACAAGATAAGCGTCAACAGCTGTGTGAATTGCGCTCAGTGTCTTGTCAACTGTCCGTTTGGGGCGATTGAACAGATGAGTTTTGTAGATATCGTCATGGAAAAACTCCAAGACCCAAAAGCGTTTGTCGTAGCGCACCCATCGCCTTCCGTTAGGGTTTCAATAGCAGAAGAGTTTGGCGGAAAGCCCGGAGATTTGACGGTAAATCGTCTTTATAACGCTTTTGAAAAAGCGGGATTTCACAACTATGACGTAAATTTCGCCGCCGACCAAACCATTTTGGAAGAGGGAACGGAATTTATCAAAAAGGTAAAGTATTGGGCGCTTGGCGAGAGAAGCGAGGAGTTGGAGCATGTCGCGCACCATCCGTTTCCGCATTTTACAAGCTGTTGTCCCGCGTGGGTTAAAAATGCCGAGACATTTCACCCAAGCTTGATTCCTCATATATCAGGGGCTAAATCTCCGATTCAGATGGGCGGCGCGCTTGCTAAAACATGGGCGGCTAAATTTGTCTGGAAAGTTGATCCGCAGGATATTTTTATGGTCGCAGTTACGCCATGTACCGCTAAGATTTTTGAAGCGAGCAGACCTGAGTTTAACTCTGCATACAAATATCTCATTCAAAATAACCAAATCCCGCAGGATACCAAAAGCTTTCAAGATATAGACGCCGTTTTAACGGCAAGAGATATAGCGGAAATCTTTAGAAGAAAAGGCATCAATCCGCTGACACTGTCAGACGAGAGAGAAACGGAAACGATGAACGTTTATACGGGCGCTGCTACGATATTTGGAAACAGCGGCGGCGTTATGGAAGCGGCTCTTAGGACGGCTTATTTTATATTATCGGGATTTGAACTCTCAAACCCTGACGTTATTGTTGTAAGAGGCTATGAAAAAGATATCGTGGAAGCTGTGATACCGATTCCTTTGAAAGATTACGGCGGGAAAATCATAGAGGTTAAGATAGCCGTTGTAAACGGGGCATCAAGAAATATCAAAGAGATAGTAAAAAGACTGACGGACGATAATAACAAATACCATTTTGTGGAAGTTATGAATTGTCCGGGTGGATGTGTAAACGGCGGCGGACAGCCCGTAAGAACGATGGGGACTTCATGGCTTCATCCGCTTTTACCGCTTCCTCTTAGAGCATAAGGAGATAAAATGAATCAAAAAACAGTTATATATAGAGAAAAATCAGCCAACAAGCTTGTTACGCGTCGTGATTTTTTAAAAATAGCAGGAGTTTCCGTA
>JAIROK010000065.1 GCA_031257555.1 Campylobacteraceae bacterium
TCTAAGAGCAAAGATTGATTACGGTTTTGCCGAAGCTTATACAACATACGGAATTATCGGCGTTAAAGTTTGGATTTTTAAAGGCGAAGTTTTGCAAAAAGGGATCCAAGCAGAAAAAAATTTTGATGAAGCAAACAAATCCAGAGCTCCAAGAAAGAGAAGAGAGGTAAAAACAGATGTTGATGCCTAAAAGAACCAAATATAGAAAACAGATGAAAGGTCGCAACCGCGGTAAAGCTACACGCGGTACCAGCATAGCTTTTGGTGATTTGGCTATCAAAGCTGTGGAAGCGGGCAGAGTAGATTCACGTCAAATAGAGGCTGCGCGTGTTGCATTGACAAGACACGTAAAAAGACAGGCTAAAACTTGGATTAGAGTATTTCCTGATAAACCTCTTACAAAAAAACCATTGGAAACTAGAATGGGTAAAGGTAAAGGCAGTGTTGAAAAATGGGTTATGAATATCAAGCCCGGACGCATTATCTATGAAATTGCAGGTATTGAAGATGGATTGGCACGAGAAGCTTTGACTCTTGCGATGAATAAACTTCCTTTTAAGACAAAAATTGTAACAAGGGAGAGCGAAAATGAAATATACTGATTTGAAAGATAAAAACGTTCAAGAATTGAACACACTGTTAAAAGAAAAAAAGGTGCTTTTGTTCACATTGAAACAGAAGCTTAAAACTATGCAGCTTACAAACCCTAACGAGATTGGCGAAGTGCGTAAAGACATCGCTAAAATCAATACAGCAATAGCAGCAGTTAAAAATTAGGACAGGGGTTAAAAAATGGCATTAAAACGAGAAATTCAGGGTGTTGTCGTCGTTAAAGCAGGAGATAAAACAGCTACTGTTTTAGTTGAACGAAAAGTGTTGCACCCAAAATATAGAAAGATTGTAAAAAGATTTAAAAAATACTTGATACACGATGAAGCAAATGAGTCTAAAGTAGGTGATTTGGTTCTTGCCGTAGAGTGCAGACCGCTTTCTAAAAGAAAATCTTTTCGCTTAAAAGAGATTGTTGCAGCAGGAGTTGAGTAATGATTCAGAGTTTTACAAGACTTACCGTTGCTGACAATAGCGGCGCAAAAGAGATTATGTGTATCAAAGTTTTAGGCGGCAGCAAAAGAAGATATGCTACAGTAGGCGATGTTATCGTAGCATCTGTTAAAAAAGCTATTCCAAATGGAAAGATAAAAAAAGGTCAAGTTGTAAAGGCTGTTATAGTAAGAACTAAAAAAGAGATTCACCGTGAAAACGGCTCTTTAATTAGATTTGACGAAAATGCGGCAGTTATACTTGATAATAAGGGCGAGCCGGTAGGAACGAGAATTTTCGGACCTGTTAGCCGTGAAGTCAGATATGCTAACTTCATGAAAATCGTCTCTTTGGCACCGGAGGTTTTATAATGGCTGTGAAATTAAAAATTAAAAAGAATGATGTGGTAAAGATTATTGCAGGTAATGATAAAGGTAAAAGCGGCAAGGTTTTGCAAGTATTACCTAAAACTTCCCAAGTAATAGTTGAAGGTTGCAAAGTTGCTAAAAAAGCAGTCAAGCCAAGCGATAAAAACAAAAACGGCGGCTGGGAAAACAGAGAAACACCTATCCATGTTTCAAATGTAGCAAAGGTAGAGGGCTGATAAATGAGTATATTAAAAGAGAAATATATCAATGACATAAAGGCAACTTTGGCTAAAGATTTGAATATCCAAAATCCTATGCTTATCCCATCTATTGAGAAAGTTGTCATAAGCGTTGGTGCCGGAGATTCGGCAAAAGATACAAAAGTTATACAAAATATGGCAGATACAATATCTTTGATAGCAGGACAAAAGGCAATCATCACAAATGCCAATAAATCAGTTGCTGGTTTTAAAGTAAGAGAGGGTTTTCCTGTAGGTATCAAAGTTACGTTAAGAGGCGCTAATATGTATAACTTTTTGACAAAACTTATCTCGATAGCTCTTCCAAGAGTGAAAGATTTTAGAGGATTGCCAAAAAATGGATTTGACGGACGCGGCAGTTACAATTTTGGTCTTCAAGAGCAGCTTATGTTTCCTGAAGTTGAGTATGATAAAATCATCAAAACCCATGGTATGAACATCACTATAGTAACTACGGCAAAAAATGACAAAGATGCATTTAGGCTGTTGGAACTAATCGGCATCCCATTCGTAAGAGGACATAAATAATGGCTAAAAAATCAATGATTGCTAAGGCGGCAAGAAAGCCTAAATTTAAAGTCAGGGGCTATACTCGTTGTCAAATATGCGGACGTGCACATTCTGTGTATAAAGATTTTGGAATTTGCCGTGTATGCTTGAGAAAGATGGCGAATGAGGGATTAATCCCCGGACTTAAAAAAGCTAGTTGGTAAGGAAATTTTAATGATTAACGATTTGATTGCAGACGGATTGACACGTGTTAGAAATGCTTCCATGCGCAAGTTGGATACTACCAAGCTATTGCATACAAAGGCTGTAGAGGCGATACTTGGTATTTTACAAAACAAAGGTTATATACAAAGCTTTAATGTTATCGAAGAGAATAACAAAAAATTTATAAATGTTGTTCTTAAGTATGATGAGCATGGTAAGCAAGTGATACATGAAATAAAGCGTATTTCGACACCAGGACGAAGAATTTATAAAAGCAAAGATGAAATTAAACGCTTTAAAAGTGGATATGGAACTATTATAGTAAGCACTTCAAAAGGTGTGTTGAGCAATGATGAAGCTCACAATAATGGTATTGGCGGAGAGCTGCTTTGCAGCATTTGGTAAGAGTTTGAACTTTTTATGGTATTCGATAACCATTCTGAAAGTTTAGTAGACTTATCGTAAGACTTGTAGAAAGGAAAATAATGTCAAGAATTGGTAAGCAGCCGGTAGCTGTCGCTGATGGTATAGAAGTGAAACTAGAAGGCAGTGTATTGGTTTTTAAAAAAGGAAATGTCCAAAAAAGTTTGGATACTAAAGATAATGTTTTTGTCAAGATAGAGAATAATTCTGTTATTTTTGAACCAAAAAGCGATGAAAGACAAGCAAAAGCTTTTTGGGGAACATACAGAGCACTTTGCAATAATATAGTAGTAGGCTTGACAAAAGGCTTTGAGAAAAAACTTGAAATTAACGGTGTAGGTTACAGAGCAGCTGTAAATGGTAAAGCATTAGAGTTGCAACTTGGATATTCACATCCTATAAAATATGATATACCTGAAGATGTTCAAATTTCCGTAGAAAAAAATGTTATTACTATAGCAGGCGGTGATAAGCAGCAAATAGGACAAATAGCAGCAAATATAAGAGGATTTAGACCGCCTGAACCTTATAAAGGCAAGGGTATTAAATATGTTGGTGAAACTATTATCCGCAAAGCCGGCAAGACTTCTAAGAAGTAAGGGGAAATAAATGAGAGAAAAAGTATTAGAAAATAAACTCAAACTTCGAGTAAAACGCAAAAGAAGAATAAGAGCTAAAATATCCGGCACACAAGATTTTCCAAGAGTTTCCGTATTCAGGTCAAACAGATATTTTTATGCGCAGGCTATTGACGATATAAACGGAGTAACGTTAGCATCGGTTGATGGCAAAAAGCTTTCATTGAAAGCAAACACAAAAGATGCGGTGGAGTTAGCCAAAATATTTTCACAAGCCTTGAAAGATAAAGGCATTGAAAAGGCAGTATTTGACAGAAACGGCTATTTGTATCATGGCGTTGTAGCGGCATTTGCTCAGGCGCTTCGCGATAACGGCATTGCGCTGTAATTAATGAGGAAAAATTGATGGAAAAAATTAATAGAGAAGAGTTTGAAGAGGTAATAGTCAATATAGGTCGTGTTACAAAAGTTGTAAAAGGTGGACGTAGATTTCGTTTTACGGCTCTTGTTGTTGTTGGAAACAAAAAGGGACTTGTGGGATATGGTTTTGGAAAAGCAAAAGAGGTACCTGATGCTATAAGAAAAGCCGTAGATGATGCTTTTAAAAATATTATCAGTGTCAGCATAAAAGGCTCAACTATCGCTCATGACATTGAAGTGAAATATAATGCCAGCAAGATACTTTTAAAACCTGCCAGCGAAGGTACGGGTGTAATTGCAGGCGGTTCTACAAGACCTGTTGTGGAATTAGCCGGTATTAAAAATATTTTGACAAAATCATTAGGTTCAAACAATGCGGCAAATGTCGTAAGAGCAACCATTAAAGCTCTTAGCGCGCTTAAAAGCCAAAAATAATTAAGGATAAAAGATGTCATTAAACAGTCTTAAACCAGCCTCCAACTCTACCCATTCCAAAAAAAGAGTAGGCAGAGGACAAGGTAGCGGTAACGGTAAAACAGCCGGACGCGGAAATAAAGGTCAAAAAGCACGCACAGGCTATAAAATCAAAAGAGGTTTTGAAGGCGGACAGCAGCCACTGCAAAGAAGACTTCCAAAAGTAGGATTCACCTCTAAAATAGAGAAGCCTTATGTTATAAATGTTGATAAAAACAAAGCTGTAGCGGAGCTATCCGAGATTACTATTGAGAACATTAAGAGCGTGCATAAATTATCAGGCAGCGTTGTTAAGGTAAAACTTATAGGAGCTAACGCCAAAGAATTATCATCTAAGATTAAAGATGAAAATATAACATTCAGCGGAAACGAAAAATGAATAAGCAACTAACCAACAAAATCTTTTTTACGTTGGTATGTCTTTTTGCGTTCAGAGTGCTGGCTTATATAACAGTTCCGGGTGTTGATACTGATGTCATTAAAAGCTTTTTTGATGCAAACAGGTCAAACGCTTTTGGAATGTTTAATATGTTCAGCGGAGGAGCGGTAGAAAGATTTAGTATTATATCTTTGGGTATTATGCCCTATATTACAGCCTCTATCGTTATGGAGCTTGTTGCCGCTACATTTCCTGCTATAGGTAAACTCAAAAAAGAACGCGATGGCATGATAAAATACATGCAAATCATAAGATATGCTACCGTATTTATAACAATCATTCAAGCTATCGGCGTATCTATAGGATTAAATAGCGCTAATTCCGGCGGACCTTCTGCCATTACGATAGATATCAAACAATTTATCGCGATATCTACAGTCTCTATGCTAACAGGAACCATGCTTCTTGTGTGGCTTGGCGAACAGATAACAAAACATGGTATTGGCAACGGAACAAGCCTTATCATTTTTGCTGGCATTGTTTCAGGTATTCCTGCGGCGATAGGCAATGAGATAATTCTTGCGACTAACAGCGGTGATTCGTTAGCATTTTTAAAACTTATCGGTATGATTGTTGTTATTGTTTTGACGATAGGTGCAATTATTTTTGTAGAACTTGGCGAGAGAAGAATACCAATTTCATACTCAAGAAAAGTTGTTATGCAAAATCAAAATAAGCGCATTATGAATTATGTTCCTATAAAAATCAACCTAAGCGGTGTCATTCCACCGATATTTGCTTCGGCTATTTTGATGTTTCCAGGGACTATTTTTAATGCTATAGAAAATCCCATTATTCAAACAATAAATGACTTTTTGAATCCGGGAGGATATTTTTTCCACTTATTGATGTTTTTGTTTGTTATATTCTTTTCATATTTTTATGCTTCTATAGTTTTTAATGCTAAAGATATATCTGAAAATCTTAAAAAACAAGGCGGATTTATTCCCGGAGTTCGTCCTGGTGCCAGTACGGCTGAATTCTTGAATGAAACTGCGAGCCGATTGACATTTTTTGGGGCAATATATTTGGGTCTTATTTCTACGCTTCCTTGGGTGCTTGTAAATTTTATGGGCATTAGTTTTTATTTTGGTGGCACATCTGTGCTTATCGTAGTTCAAGTTGCACTTGATACGATGAGAAGGATAGAAGCACAAATTTACATGAGTAAATACGAGACGTTAAGTGCAGTTGGTTTATAAAAATATATGTCTATAAATATCAGACGTCCTGAAGAGATAAAAAAAATTGCAGCCGCTTCAAGAGCGGTTGCAAAAACATTAGATTACCTTACAGAACAAGTAAAACCTAACATAAGTACAAAAGAGTTAAATAGTCTTGCTGAAAATTTTATTAAAAATTTAGGTGGACGTGCAGCATTTAAAGGCTTATACGGATTTCCCGATGGTGTTTGCATATCGGTTAATGAAGTCATAATCCATGGAATACCAAGTAACTACAAGCTAAAAGAGGGTGATATAGTTGGACTTGATATAGGCGTTGAAATAGACGGCTGGTATGGGGATGCGGCAAAAACTGTTGGAGTCGGTAAGATCAGCAAAGATGATACCGATTTGATAAACTGCTCTTATGAGGCATTAATGCATGCTATAGATATTGTACGAGAGGGTATGCATTTTAAAGAGATTTCATATGAGATAGAAAAATATATCATTTCCAAAGGTTTTGTACCGCTCAAGGGATATTGTGGACACGGTATAGGAAAACGCCCGCACGAAGATCCGGAGATACTAAATTATCTTGAAGGCACCAATCCAAAACAAGGACCCAAGATAAAAGAGGGAATGGTATTTTGTATAGAGCCTATGATTTGTTGCAAAAGCGGAAAACCTAAAGTTTTAAGTGATAATTGGGCAGTTGTTTCCGAAGACGGCTTGAGAGGCAGTCATTGGGAACACACAATCGCAATTGTCAATAAAAAAGCAAAAATTTTGTCTATCGATGACACGGAGGAATAATGGCAAAAGATGATGTAATAGAAATTGATGGAAAAGTAATAGAGGCATTACCAAATGCTACTTTTAAGGTAGAACTTGAAAATAAGCATGTAGTATTGTGTCATATAGCAGGAAAGATGAGAATGCATTATATAAAAATAATGCCTGGAGATACTGTAAAGGTAGAATTAACTCCTTACAGTTTGGATAAGGGTAGAATTACTTATCGGCATAAGTAACATATCAGCTAAAAATAAGTATAATTAACCCTTTTTGTATGACTGCGGGAAGAATTGTTGAAAAAGTCACCACTTATTTTTTCAATAATTGGTTTGGAAAAACTCTCTAAGCCACTGCTCGTTACTTATAAAGTGGAAATAAATTTGGGAGAGAACAATGAAAGTGCGCCCTTCTGTAAAGATGATGTGCGATAAGTGCAAGGTGATTAAGCGTAAAGGAATAATAAGAGTGATTTGCGCAAATCCAAAACATAAACAAAGACAAGGATAGAAGATATGGCAAGAATTGCAGGTGTAGATTTACCCAATAAAAAACGCATTGAGTATGGACTAACCTATATTTACGGCATTGGTCTTCATACTTCACGTTTGATTTTAGATGCAACCGGCATCTCATATAATAAAAGAGTTTACGAACTTAGCGAAGATGAGAATGCAGCAATTAGAAATGAGATTCAAAACCGTTTTGCAGTAGAAGGTGATTTGAGAAAAAGTGTTGCTATGGATATCAAATCATTAATGGACATCGGAAGTTATCGCGGTATAAGACATAGAAAAGGACTTCCTGTACGCGGACAAAAAACCAAAACAAATGCTAGAACCCGCAAGGGCAAGAAAAAAACAGTCGGTTCTAAAGCCGCAGGTTAATGTAGGAGTATAATAAAATGGCAAAACAAAAAGTTGCAAGAAAAAAAGTTGTCAAAAAAAATATCGCTAAGGGTGTTATATATATTTCCGCTACATTTAACAATACTGTTGTGACAGTTACCGATGATATGGGAAATGTTATAGCTTGGAGCAGTGCGGGAAGTTTAGGCTTTAAAGGCAGTAAAAAATCAACCCCATATGCAGCTCAACAAGCTGTAGATGATGCTTTGGCTAAAGCGAAAGAACATGGTATTAAAGAGGTAGGCATTAAAGTTCAAGGACCGGGCTCTGGTCGTGAAACAGCTATTAAAAGCATAGGCGCAAGCGAGGGCATACGCGTCCTTTTCTTAAAAGACATTACACCTCTGCCGCATAACGGCTGCCGCCCTCCAAAAAGACGACGCGTATAAAAAATCAGGAGATATAAATGTCAAGATATAGAGGACCAGTTGAAAAACTTGAAAGAAGATTGGGAGTAAGTCTCGCATTAAAAGGTGAAAGAAGACTTGCCGGTAAAAGCGCGCTTGATAAACGTCCTTATGCGCCAGGGCAACATGGACAGAGAAAAACAAAACTCAGCGAATATGGATTGCAGTTAAAAGAGAAGCAAAAAGCGAAATTCATGTATGGAATTTCCGAAAGACAGTTTGGTAAGCTTTTCCAGGATGCTGCTAGAAAAGATGGCAACACAGGCGAAAATCTCATAACATTTATCGAACAAAGACTTGATAATGTAGTGTACAGAATGGGTTTTGCTACCACAAGACGATTTGCAAGACAAATAGTAACACACGGACATATTTTGGTAGATGGCGAAAGAGTTGATATACCATCTTATAGAGTTCGCCCTGGGCAAAAGATAGAAGTTGGTGAAAAGAGCAAGAAAAATACTCAAATTCAAAGAGCATTGGAATTAACCTCACAAACAGGCATAGTTTCATGGGTAGATGTTGATAAAGAGAAAGTATTTGGCATTTTCACAAGATTGCCCGAAAGAGCAGAGGTTGTCATTCCGATAGAAGAGAGATTAATTGTAGAGCTCTACTCTAAATAATAAAGGAGTATGCAAATATGATGACAAAAATTAATACATCAGCCTATATGCCGACCAATTTGGATGTGGTAAATGCGGGTGAAAATAAAATACGAATAAGCGCATATCCTTTTGAAAGCGGCTTTGGCATTACATTGGCTCATCCTTTAAGACGCCTTCTTTATAGCAGCACTGTAGGTTTCGCACCTACATCTGTTAAGATAGAAGGTGTTACTCATGAGTTTGATAGTATGCGAGGCATGTTTGAAGATGTTGCGCATTTTATCATTAATCTTAAATCTATTCGTTTTAAGATTAAAGATTCGTCAGTACCAAAGGTTACGGCAAATTACTCTTTTAAAGGTTCAAAAGAGATAGTTGGAGCTGATTTGGCAAACAATGAACTTGATATCGTAACGCCTGAAATTCACTTAGCTTCTATAAATGAAGACGCTGAATTGAATTTTACGGTAGTTATTGAAAAAGGTATCGGATATGTGCCAAGCGAAATAATAAGAGAACAAGCAAATGACGGATTTATAGCTTTAGATGCTTTTTTTACACCTGTAAAGAAAGCTATTTATGATATAGAAAATATCTTAGTGGAAGATAATCCTGACTATGAAAAAGTGATATTTACCATAGAAACTGACGGACAAATTTCCCCTACAGATGCTTTTAAACACTCTTTGAAAGCTATGTATTCGCAAATGTCTGTATTTAATAATATTCTTGAGATGGATTTAAGTAATCAAGATATTGGAGGTATTGACAGTAAATTTGCAAGTTTATTGCAAAATATATCAGACTTGAATTTAAGCGTAAGAAGTTTCAATTCGCTTGATAAAGCACAAATCAAATATGTTGCCGAAATCGCACTTTTAAGCGATTATGAGCTTAAAGAGTTGAAAAATTTGGGCAAAAAATCTTTTGAAGAGATTAAAGCCGTCATGGAAGATATAGGATTTCCTGTAGGAAGTATACCTGCTGAGACTGCTGAAATTCTAAGAAAAAAAGTCAGTGAATTAAGAGCGAACAAGGAATAGACCATGAGACATAAACACGGATATAGAAAACTCGGACGCACCTCTTCTCACAGAAGTGCGCTTCTTAAAAATTTAACAATTGCTATTATAAAAAGTGAAAAGATAGAAACAACTCTTCCTAAAGCAAAAGAGCTTAGAGGCTTTGTCGAAAAGCTTATCACAAGAGCAAAAAAAGGCGACTCAAATGCGCACAGAGCAATATTTGCCGTGTTGCAAGATAAAGAGTCTGTGAAAAAATTGGTAACCGAGATAGCTCCTAAATACATTGAGCGAAACGGCGGTTACACAAGGATCATCAAAACAAGAGTGCGCCACGGTGATGCTGCTGAAATGGCGTTCATAGAATTAGTAAAATAAAAGCGATAATTTAGGAAGACTTTTTGTCTTCCTGATTTTATTGCCAATCCCTTTCCTGTCTCTCCACTTTTTTATCTATATATTTCATAGTTTGTACAAATATTAAGAAAAATATATATTTGATTTCATAAAAAACAACAATGCAGTTGTTTTTTATGAGCATATTTTATCATCTATCGCTGTAAGCATTCATTTGGTATAATTTTTTAAATTTGATTCATGAATTGCAAGATTTAAAACCGATGAATTATCAATAATTAGCAAGATGATGAGTTCGTTATTTATAACATCGTACACATGAGATGTGCGAAATATATATGTAAAGATTTAAAATAAGCAGTAAGTATTTGCCTTAATCTGAATTTTTATAAACTTATCGTAAAATCCGATTTTTAAAAGTAAAGGCAGTAGTTATGATTCCTTTTACAGACGAAGAGTTGATGCCCGTAGTGTCTAAGATTTTGGACAAAG
>JAIROK010000066.1 GCA_031257555.1 Campylobacteraceae bacterium
GACTTGTCAAATTTAGAGGATTAGATAAAAAGAGTTTCAATTTGCACCTTAAAGAGTGTAAATTCAGGTTTAATCATAGAGGTGAAGATTTATACAAAATCTTACTTAAAAACTTTAGAAAGGAACCTTTGTTCTAGTCTTGAGCCTTTATAATTATAAAATTTTACTTTGTTCTTCTAAAAACTCAAATATTCTTTGTTGTAAAAGCTGTTTGTTTTCATCGATATCTGTCCTCAAAAATTTGTTCAAATGTTCCATATTTATTTTTTTAGCAAGCTTTTTATCTATCTTTACTTTGCGGTTTATCTCTTTTATAATTTCATCACAAGCTACAGAAGGATTGCGTAAAATCGTATTTGTGTACTCTTTAACAAGATTTAAAAGCACGCCTTGTCTATGCTTGTCGCTTTTATAAATCTCTTCGGCAATCTCTTCTAAAATTTTGAGGTTATACTCTTTTGCACTTTCGCAACAAGGAGCTATGATAAGAGCAAATAGTTTAGCTCTAAATTCCAAAGATTTGTAGTGATATAAAAACAACTCTCTAAAAGCCGTTAAAAACCAAGTTTTAATGCCCATGTTCTACCTCTGTTTTTCGTAAATAAATAGTATAACATAATGATAATTAAGGATAAGTTTTTATGGTTTTGCACATAATGTGAGTGTCAAAAATCGGACATGTCAAAAGTTAAAAATGGTCGGGGTGACGGGACTTGAACCCGCGACCTCTACCACCCCAAGATAGCGCGCTAGCCAGGCTGCGCTACACCCCGAAACCAAGAAAAGTATTATATCTTTTAAGTATAAAATATACGTTAAGAACCTATTATTAAGAACACAATTTCATAAAAATTTTGAAGAGCAAAACATTTTTAATTGTGAAAAAAATTTTAAAGTTTTTCACATCTTTTTCACGATGTGAAAGAAAGACTTAAGCAAAAAAAGTGTTGCGAAATGATTACTGAATTTTTGGGCATCATAGATGCTATTTTTTAAAATAATAGCATCTATTTTAAAATCAAACCACACTAAGCAGTGAAATTAATTTATCTTTAAGTTTCACATATTCACTTTTGTTTTCCAAAATGAGCTCCGTTCTATCTTTGCCTATTTTTGCAAACTCTTCAGCCAATCTATCATAATTTTTGCCCACAAAACTTCTGTTGGAGCGCATTAGATTTTCAAGCTCGTACATATGAAAAGCCGTTCTTAGCCGCTCTTTTATCTCATCTAATTTTGGCTCATAAATGCTAAATTTTGTCGGATTTTCTTCGTATAATTTTATAGAGTTTTCTATCCTGCGCTCCAAAAATGCCACTACGACTTCGGTAGCATTTTGATAGTTAAATTTTACCAAAGAACCTACGTGTTTAAACTCAGAACTGATTTTTGCAAAGCTGTTGTTTATCTCATCATTAAAAGGTTTTAGGATATTTTCATAACTTTTTGATGCAAATCTTCGTATGTTGGCAAATTGTATATCTGAGTGCAAAGGTTTGTTTTTGCGTATCATTTCATAAGGTTTTTGCCACCCTAAAACCATCTCTTCCAATCTTTTGAAAACCTGTGCATTTTGCAAATTAACCTCATTTTGGATAATCTCAAGCGACTTTAGATACTGCTTAAACATTTTGCCTATCAGATCATCGTCGAAAAAGAGCTTTTTATACACTTCGTCGGCGTGGATTTTGGGAGCTTCGTATTTATAGGCAGTGAAAACCTCTTTGCTACTCAAAATTCCTGCTTTTGCCTTGATATATCTTACTCTTTGCGAACTCGCCTTTTTGGATAAAATCTCTGCGGCAATCTTATCTATAATCTCCTCGATTTTTAAAAATGACTCATTCAAAGCCTTGGTAAAGCCGGTTTTTAACTTATCAAAAGTTTTCAATGCCTCTTTTATGTACTCTTGCAAAATGTTTTCAATCTCTTCGTGGATTGAGATTATCCTCTTTTCCTGCTCCAGCAAAGTCTCAATCAAAAGTTTGATATCTTGCGTGATGGCAAACTCTTTAGCGCTCATAGCAACAGGCTGAATCTCTTGGTATATAAACGAAAGCACAGCTTCTATATTGGACTCTTTTAAGAGCGCTTCGTTGTGCGCGGCACTATCTTTTGCGCTTTGCTTTTTAAACTCGTCAAAAGCATGGTTTAGCATCTGTTCTTCAATGATATAACCATTTTCCGCTGCGCTTTTTTTGAGTTTTTTCAAGGCATTTTCAAAGCTCTCTTCCAAAAGAGCCTCTTTTTTATTTGACCTTGCCTCTACCGCTTGTTTTGCAGATATGGGGATAACTTTGGCAAAATATTTTTTAAAAGAGCGCTCGACATATTCGCTTGTTTGTTGTATCTGTTCTTCGGAAAATTTATCTTTTTGATTTAACACACAAAGCGATTTATTTTGATAAGAGTGCATAAATTTTTCCAGCACTTCAGCTTCGCTCATTTTGCCCGCATTGTCAATGAGGCTAAGCCAGATAATGCCGTCAACCTCTTGGAGCACAGCTTCCGTTGCCGTAGTATCCGAAAAGCTTTGAGAGTTAAGTCCGGGGGTGTCTACAAAAATTATATCTTTTAAAAGTTCCAGCGGAGCATAAAGAGTGATATAGTCTATATCGTCTGCCGCAGCGCCTCTTTGGTCTGTAAAGTCGGCTATATTTTCTACTTGAAAAAAAGCTTCTCTGCCGTCTTTATAGCGCACCATGATGCTAAACTCATCGCCGTAGCGGATATAATTGACCTTTGAAGTAACGGGCGTTATGCCTGTAGGCAGGATATTTTTAGACAAAAGCGCATTTAAAAAAGTGGATTTGCCGCTTGAAAATTGCCCCGTGATAGCCACTTTCATAGGCTCTTCAGCTCTTATCTTGAGCTTTTTTATCGCTTCGCTTAGTTCAACCGAAGCATACATGTATGGTTTTGTAAGAGAGCTTCCGATGTCATTCACAAGCTTTGAAATGTTCTCCAGCTGTTCGCTGTTTTTGCTCTCTAACGCCTTAAATTCTTTGATAAACTCTTCAAATAAACTCATACGCCAATCTCCGATAACCTCTTTTGTATTTGTGTCAATGTTAAAAGTTTTTCTCGCACGATACTCTCTCTTTCCGCCGCTTTTTGCCTGTCGTGCGAGAGCATCTCTATCTGTCTTTTTAGATTGTCCGCTTCTTCTTTCATAGCGCTTTTTGCTCTATTTAAAGGCTCTTCATTGCGCGAAATAAAATCTTCCGTAAGTTTGCTGCTTAAAACCGTCAAAATCTTTTTAAGCTCCGCTTTTATAGATGTAAACTCATCGCTTAAATATGAATTTATCTCATTGCCAAACTCTTCAAGGCTTGATTTGGAGCATTTTTTGAGACTTGATAAAATCCTTGAAACAAGTATGAAAAAATTTAAATTTATCCCGTTTGTCTGATTTTCAAAAAAAGCTTTTGCGTCAAATTTTGATATCTCGACATTTGTCTTGACATTCTCAAAAAGCGTTGAGAGCCTCTCTTCCGTGCCCAAAGTCTTTTTGCTAAAACCAAATCTAAAATCCCGCACCAAATCTATCATGCCGTCTTTCAAGCCGCTTTCTACGATATATGCTATGCGTTCGTTGGCAGGCTTTCTTTTGTTTTTATTTAACTCATACTTCACATCATCATAAACTCTTGAAAATATCCTGTCCTGCAAAGCGTTGGCTCTTGCGTCAAGCTCCATCAAGGACGTATTGCCAAACTCTTTTAACTCCTTCACGCACTCTTTTACATGTAGCAGCAATTTTTCTATATCAGCTTCTTTATCGGCATTTTGAGTTTCTAAAATCTTTAGATCGTCTTTTAACTCCTCAAATGATTTATTGAGATTTTCAGCCTCTTTGGCAAAAACTTTTGCACTCTCTTCCGTTATAAGATACAAGCTTTTGGCATTTGAGTGGATAAGCAGATTTGCCTTGGGGCTTTTAGAGCCAAAAAGCGCTTCATTCAGATACTTCTCCACTTCAAAGATACCCGTCTGCTCCTCGCTGTACCCAAGCTCTAAAGCCTTCTTTGCCTCTCCTGTTCTATGCATTAATGCTAATTTACCGGCAACTGCTATAAAATCTATATTTTCAGGCTTAAAAAGAGCATTTTTGTTTAATTTCTCAAGTCTTCTTTTTATACTGTTTGTCGTGTAGGCGATGACTTCCGAAAGCTCGTCTTTTGTTATCGCATCTATCCTTGTGATAATAATCAAAAGTTTTGATACTCCTTGATACGCAAACGCATCTGCTATAAATTCCACATCTTTTTCAGTTGCGCTTTGTGCAGCATTCATGAGGTGTATCATGAGGTCGCAGGAGTTTAGATACTCTTTTGTTATCTCCTCCCTTTTTATTACGGGGTCGTCAAGTCCGGGGGTGTCAACTATCACCACGCCGTCTTTTAAAAATTCGAGATTTGTATAAAGCTCGACGCTTTGGACAAGATTGCATTTCATGTCCGATTTTTCTGCTGAGGTGTAAAGGCTGATGTCTTTGATGTCCACATCTGTGCGTTTACCCTCTTTTGTTATAAATTCGCCTATTTTGGAGCCAAATTTCTCTTGCGTATCTTTAACAAATTTAGAGATTTGACCCAAATGTGCCGCGCTTTTTTCTATAGCCCCCCACTGCTCTTCATTCCAAAAATTAACCGTAGCCTTTGGCGTATTGGAGTATTTTAAAAGCGTGAGATTGGCAGTTTCTGGTACAACTGCCGTTCCTAATATATTTGAGCGTAAAAGCGCATTTAAAAGAGTAGATTTCCCAGCATTCATAACGCCGGTTACTCCTATGGAAAAAGCGCGTTCGTTGAGGTTTTTTTCGATGATATTAAGCTGTTTTTTAGCCAAATCACTCTCTACCGTGTCAAGAAGAGTCGGCAGTATGTCAAATAATATATCTATCTTTTCTTGAAAAGTTTTATCGCTCTGCAAGACAGGCGATACCGTTTGGCTGTTTTGCACCGTCTGGCGCAGAGTAAAAACCGTTTTAATCTCATCTTTTTTTTGCAAAGACAGTATCTCTTCCTTGCAAAGCGTATCAAGAGCTTCAAACAACGCATGTTGAAACTCTTGCGAATTTTGCTCTTTGAAAGTTTTTAAAATCTCCTCTTTTTCGTTTTGCAAGCCCTCTTTAATGAGTTTTGTGCCAAACAGCTTTTCTAATATTTTCAAAAAAGCGTCAAGTTTTGAATATGTATTTAAATTTTTCTCATCGGCACTCAAAATAACAGCGCAAAGTTTTGCAAAATCTTCGGTGCAAAAATCTTCATTTGTATTTAGCATTATCAAATCTTTATGGAAATTTTAGATACGAAGTATATCAAAAGTAATGTGAAACACTTTTTAATACAAATTTTTAATTTGAAATATTATTTTAATATTTTGATTATGGCTGTATTTATTATTTTTATAAAATAAAAGCAGTGAAATGTTTTCAAACATAACCATCGAACAGATAAGAAATAAAAATACAAACAGTAACTTTCACATAATAAATATATTTTTAACCTTAATAAATTAAAGTACTATAATAAAATACAAGAAATATACTTGATATGTATATAAAAATACTATTTTAAAAATATAATATAAAAATATATATAAAGACAGTAAAAGAGTTTTTACTGGAATATGGCACGAAACAAAATAGCATATACAGCACTTTTGAACACAGTTTTTAATTTTAAAAATATCAAAATTTTTTGATTTTACGATAAAATTTGGATAATATTTTGCATTCACTTAGTAAGGTTTTGAAGTTGTCTCGTTTTTTATGCGTATTAAAAGATATAAATGAACTTATTGTATTTAAACATTCTGTTTTTGCTTTGCCGTTTATTTTTGTAGCTATGATGGTTGCTTCCAAAGAGTTAAGCGGTTCTGCATGGTTTGGCATTAAATTGTTTGTTTTAGGGCTTATAGCAGCAGTAAGCGCAAGAAGTTTTGCGATGGCGTTTAATAGATTTGCCGATAAGGATATAGACAAATACAATCCGCGAACTGCGAACCGTCCAAGCGTTGATGGCAGGATAGGATACAACAATATGTTGCTTTTCATAATCCTTAATGCTATGATTTTTATTATAAGTGCATATTTTATAAATCAAACAGCTTTTTACGCCTCTTTTCCCATATTGTTTATACTTGCAAGCTATTCGTTTTTTAAAAGATTTTCAGCTTTGGCACACTTAATAGTAGGATTGTCATTGGGGCTTGCTCCAATAGCCGGAAGCATAGCTATTTTGCAGACAACTCCTCTTTGGGTATGGTTTTTGTGTATCGGAATTATATTTTGGGTTGCAGGATTTGACTCACTGTATTCATTGCAAGATATAGAGTATGATAAAAAGCACGGTCTTTGTTCGATACCTTCACGTTACGGATGGAGCGCCACTTTTACCATATCGTTTATTTTTCACTGTTTGACGGTTCTATTTTGGCTGTTGTTTGTGATTTTCTCAAAATTGGGAGCTTTATCATTTTTTGCGGTTTTACTAAGCGCTGTAATTTTATTTTTCGAACATAAAATAGTAAGAAGAGACTTTAACAAGATAGATAAAGCTTTCTTTACGCTAAATGGTTATCTTGGAATTATATTTTTCGTATTAGTATTTATTGATTTGGTTATCATGCGATAAGGAATAAAAATGAAACTAGAGCTATATATGTCGGCAGGAGCTTTGGTTATTTGCATATGTGTTATTATTTTTATGATCTGTCAAAAAAGAAATATTATAAAAAGAGTATCAGCATTGGAGAGTGTTATAGATGACTTGAATCATCAAAGTCATAAATTAAACAAAACTCTTAAAGAAATAAATTTTGAAGATGATATAAAAAAAATCGTTAATGATAAAATAGAACCTTTGGCAAAATCCCTTAAAGAGGTAAAAAAGATTACAACAGAATATAGAAATCAAAAATCAAATAGCGGCATCATCGATTTTGAAGAGAGAGTTTTAAACCTTTATCAAGATGATAAAAGTGAGAGTGAAATAGCAAATATTTTAGGAGTTAGCGTGCAGCAAGTAGAACTTATTTTATCGCTGAATAATCCTGAATGACAGTCCATGAAAGCTGGCAGCAAACAGTTGCAAACGCTTATAGCGCATTAAGTGTTGATTATCGTACATTTTTGGAAACCAATGAGGGATATTTCCCAAATTTTTCAAATTTCCTAAACGCATTTGTGACGCTTCCTAAAAATAAAACAAAAGCTGTATTATTCGGGCAGGATCCGTATCCAAGAGAAGCAAGTGCGATAGGATATGCTTTTATAGATGGTATGGTTAAAACTGTATTTGGCAGTAAAGGATTATCAAAAGAGGTAAACCGTGCTACAAGTCTTAGAAATTTTATAAAAATGCTGCTTTTGTGTTCAGGCGAACTAACTCTGTCTTCTTTAACGCAAGATGAGATAGCAAAACTTGACAAAAGTAAATTTATAACAACTATTATGGAGTTAAAGGATAATTTTGAAAATAACGGCATATTGCTTTTAAATACATCGTTGATATTTACAAATAAAAACGATACTCCTTTGCACGTAAAAGCATTTGTGCCATTTATGAAGACTCTTTTATCACAACTTTCAAACGATAAATTGGAATTAATTTTATTTGGCAATATAGCAAAAGAGATAAAAAAACTGCTCCCTGCAAATCATAATTTCAAGCTCATACAAACTTGCCATCCGTATAATATCGAATTTATAACAAACAAGATGGTTTTGGACTATTTTGCTCCAATGAATCTTCTTAAATCAAGAAAAAACTGCTTTTAAAAATGCCGCCGACAAATTTTCATGAAATAAAAAAAGATACAAAATCATTGTTTTTAACAGAAAGTTTTTTAAGTATTCAAGGTGAGGGTAAGTATGCCGGGATACCGTCTGTATTTTTAAGATTTGGTGGGTGTAATTTAACATGTAAAGGGTTTGGATGCGAATCCATCTCGCCGCTTGATGGCAGCAAACTTGTTGGGTGTGACTCCATTTTTGCTGTTGACAAAAAGCACTTTGGCAAAAGCTGGGAAAAGCTTTGCGATAAAGAGTTGTTTGAAAAAGTTATGTTTTACACGAAAGAATTGTCATACAAGCCGCATATAGTGATAACCGGCGGGGAACCTTTGATACACCATAAACATAAAGATTTTTACGGTCTTTTAAAGCTGCTCGATGATTTTTTTGTTTTTGTAGAGACAAATGCTACCACAGTGGTAGATTTTGAAAAGTTTAACTTATACAAAAATGTAAGTTTTTGCATGAGTGTCAAACTCTCAAACAGCGGTGAATCGTATATAAAAAGAGTAAATCAAAAAGCCATAGAAGCCATTTGTAAAAATGCGAAAGAGGCATTTTTTAAATTTGTTTTAGATGAGCAGATGATAAAAGAAGGCAAAGCGCAAAAAGAGATAGAGGATATCGTGAAAGATTATACTAATATATCTATATATTGTATGCCTCTTGGAAAAAACAAAAAAGAACTCGAAACAAACAGTAAAAGCGTAATCTCTTTTTGTATAAAAAACGGCTACAATTACACCGACAGAATTCATGTCCGCTTATGGAATGATAAAAGAGGAGTTTAGCGATGATTATACGCAGAGTGTTTAAATTTGAAAATACACACATAGTGCGCAACTGCTCAACTAAAAAATGCCGCAGCAGTATACATGGACACTCTTACAAAATTGAAGTTTTATTTGAATCAGACAGCTTTGACAATGCTCAAATGGTATATGATTTTGGATTGATGAAGCTTCATATGCAAGATTTGATAGAGTCTTTTGACCACTCTATAACACTATGGAGCAAAGATGACAAGGGCTATATAGATGCCATGAAAAAATACTCTTACAGATGGGTGGAGTTGCCTGTAAATCCAACTGCGGAGCAGTTTGCAAGAGTGATATTTTTATTGATTGACCTGTTACTTTTAAGAACGATTTTTGCAAATGGCGAGGGAAAGATAAATGTTAACAGCGTTATTGTCCACGAAACAGATAGCGGATATGCCAAAGCAGACTCAAAAGATGCTTACAGCGATATCTTAGGGACGATAAACCCAAATGACATTGCATTTTCAGATGCAGTGAAAGAGGATTGGCATGATCCCAAACTTTGGGAGAAAATCTTAAACAGTGAAAATATAATAAACCCAAAATCTATATAAAGGAAAAAGGTGCGAAATAGATTTTTATTAATAATATTGTGTTTTGTTTTAGCAGGCTGCGGCGGCGGTTCGGACAAGCAAAATACAAGCGATGATGCGAAAGCGCTTTTGGAAACATTTGACAATCTTAATAAAAGTGCGCAAAATGTCATCTCCTCTGTTGCAAATACAACTTCAGAAATCATCGAAAAAGCAGATGAAATAACAAAAGAAGCCGCACAAAAGGCTGATGATATCACCAAAGATTTATCGCAAAAAGCCGATGAAACAGCAAAAACACTATCTGAAAATTTAGAAAAGGTAAATCAAAAAGCAAATGAAACAGTTCAAAGTGTCGGCAAAATAGCAGACAAAGTTATACAAAAAGCAGAAAATACAGTAAATGCCGCAACATCTCCTTTGAATGATTTGGAAAATGGTAAAAAAGTATTTAGAAGATGTATCCCATGCCATGGACCAAAGGCAAACTTAAGCGCCGTAGGCAAAAGCCAAGATATCTCAAAATGGAGTAAAGAGAGTATTGCAAATGCCATAAAAGGATATAAAGACGGTACTTATGGCGGTTCTTCAAAAGCTACAATGATATCTTCGATAAAATCACTAAAACCTCAAGATATAACAGATGTAGCCTCATATATCCCAACACTTAGAGAGTAGATGCAAGAGACACTCTCACTTCTTAAGAGCACGCTTCTTTACAGTACGGTATTTTTTGCATTATGTGCGTTTGTCGGTATTATCATATCGTTTAAATCCAAAGAGTATAGAGTTTTTAAAAAGCGTCTTTCTCTTTTAAACCCGACATATTATCTGTTTTTCAGTGTTATAACTTTCTCTTTTATTGTAACTTTGGCATTAAAAGGAGATTTTGTATTGATAGATGGATTTTTTGCACTATTTTTGATGCTAATTCTTTTTGGCGGAATAAAAGTATACAAAATCAGTAAAAACAGAGTAGCTTTCAAGAATCTTTCAAGTTTTGTGCTCAAGAAGTATTGTTGTGATATAGTAATTTGTATCATTTTTTATTATTTTATTACATCGGATTTTATTTAAATGCGCTTTATATATCATGAAAAAAGCGGAGCAGATATTCTAAAGCTTGATACAAATCAATATAACCATATCTTTAAAGTAAGACGTGAAGATGCCAAAAAACAACTCTTTTTTCGCAACCTAAAAGATAAAAATCTTTATACATATCAAATTTTACAAATAGATAAAAAAGGTGCTTTGTGTGAATTGACAAAAACTCAAGAGACTTTTTTAGAAAATCAAAAAGAATTTTTTATTGCATGGTCGGTGATAGATCCTAAGGTTATCGAAAAAACTCTACCTTTTTTGAATGAAACAGGTTTGAAAAAACTCATTTTTGTATATACAAAATTTTCACAGCGCAATTTTAAGATAGATTTTGAAAGGCTGCAAAGAATAGCTATAAATTCGTGTGAACAATGTGGAAGAGCTGATTTGATGGAGTTTGAAATCTTTAATTCACTTGAAGAATTTTTAAAAATTTATAATGACGTAGCCGTGGTGGATTTTTCATCTAATAGATTTCAAAATCTTTCAAGTGCTTTACCAAAAATTTGGCTTGTCGGATGCGAAGGCGGTTTTGATGAAAACGAACGAAAATGCCTTGAAAAATTTATAACGATAGGATTTGAGAGCGAAAATATTTTACGAAGTTCAAGTGCGGTTATGGCAATTGCTTCGAAGCTATTACTCTGATATTGAAATATCATAAACTTTTTGATATAATCCCACTCCTTCTAATTGTTTTTCAAGAGATTTATAATTTAAGAGGGCATAACATTATCAAAAATATCAAGGAAAAATCATGAAAAAAGAGATTCACCCAGAGTACGTAAAATGTGTAGTAACGTGTGCTTGCGGCAATACTTTCACAACTTTGTCCAACAAAAAAGAGATGAGAATAGACATTTGCAATTTATGTCACCCGTTTTTTACAGGCAGTGAAAAGATTGTGGATTCTGCCGGACGCGTTGAAAAGTTTAAGAAAAAATACAATATGAAATAATGCTGTATTTCATTCCTACCCCCATAGGAAATCTTGAGGATATATCGCAGAGGAGTTTAAATCTCCTC
>JAIROK010000082.1 GCA_031257555.1 Campylobacteraceae bacterium
AAATATCGGTCAAAGCATCATTGCAAGAAGCCTGTTTTGGGGACTTGAAGAGGCTATAAAAAAGATGCAAGAGATAGTTAAATGAAAAAAATCGCGATAAGTATCGGCGATTTGAATGGTATAGGACTTGAAATAGCCTTAAGAGCGCACGAAGAGATAAAAACTCTATGCGCTCCCATGTACTGCGTAAACGAAACTATGCTTCAATGGGGAGCGGCTCTTTTGGGGCTTGATGTTCCTATGGATTTTAATACCGTTGAATGCGCGGAAGAATTTTTTGAGATATCGCCCGGAGTTGTCAGTGAAAAAGCGGGCAAAGCCTCGTTTGATTCGTTTGTAACCGCAGTCGCTTTGGCAAAATCGGATAACGCAGACGCCATAGTCACGCTTCCGATAAATAAAGAGGCTTGGAAACAAGCCGGCATTGTTTACAAAGGGCATACGGACGCACTTAGTGATATGCTGGGCGATGAAGCCATCATGATGCTTGGATGCGATGAACTTTTTACGATACTCTTTACGCATCATATACCGTTAAAAGATGTGAGTGAACACGTCAAAACTAAAGCCTTGACAAGATTTTTGATAAAAACTTACAAATCTCTTTTGATAGAAAATATCGCGGTTTTGGGACTAAATCCACATGCCGGAGACGGCGGAGTGATAGGAGATGAGGAGATAAAGATAGCAAAAGCGATAAAAAGAGCCAACGATGAGCTTGACAAAAATGTCTTTTTCGGACCTCTTGTGCCCGATACCGCTTTTGCGCCAAAAAGTCTTGAGAAGTGCAGCCATTTTGTCTGCATGTATCACGACCAAGGCTTGATACCTTTGAAAGCTTTATATTTTAAAGAGAGCATCAACGTAACCTTAGGACTTCCCTTGATCCGCACTTCAGTCGATCATGGAACAGCTTTTGATATAGCTTATAAAGGCAAAGAACCCTCAACGATAAGTTATGTTAATGCCGTAAAAGAGGCAGTGAGACTTTCAAGTAATAAAATTATCTTGGATTTTTAAATCAAATAAATAAATTAATTAATAATAAGGGAGACATATCCATGTCATATAATTTACAACCATTTAGGCTTGATTTTCAATATGGTTATTTAAACGAAAAAGGTGAGATAGCGATAAAACCGAGATTTACCAATGCTAACCATTTTGATAAAGACGAAACAGCTATAGTCTGTTTGGGTTCAAAATACGGCGTAATTGATAAAAAAGGCGAATGGGTTATAGAGCCGATATTTTGCTCTTTGTATGGTTTTAAAAATGGATTTGCAATTGCAAGTATAAATTTTTTAAATTATGGAGTGATAAATAAATATGGCGAATGGGTAATCGAACCTAAATTCAGCAGCATCCAAGACCTTGATAAAAATACAATTATGGCAGCCTCCACAGAGTGTTTTGGCAACAAAGGACTGATAGATATTCAAGGCAAATGGATATTAAAGCCAAGTTTTAAATCCATAGGAGCATTCAAGCAAGGACTTGCTGCTGTTGAACTGAATGGAAAATATGGTTTTATCAATGAAAAAGGTGAAATTGTCATAGAGTTAAGATTTGAGAATGCACTCTATTTTTCAGACAATGGATTGGCTCAAGTTATGATAGGAAAAAAATGGGGATTTATAGATATAAGCGGCAATGTAGTTATAGAGCCAAAATATAAAGATGCTAAACATTTTATGCCAAACGGTTTTGCAGCAGTTAAAACAGAAAACAGATGGGGTTTTGTAGATAAAAACGGCAAAATAGTTGTAGAACCTAAATTTGATGAAGTTTATTATGATGATTGTGATTCGTTTATGTTAATTAAGTCAAATAATAAATATGGCTATATGGATAAAAATATGAATATCGTTATAGAACCAAGATTTAAAGAAGCCGGTATATTTAATGATAGGGGTTTGGCAAGTGTTGAAATAAGCAAAAAATGCGGACTTATCAATAGAAAAGGCGAATGGGTAATTGAACCGATATTTGATAAAATATATCCATTTTTCGGTTCTTATAAATTAACTGAAGCATGCATAAAAAAACATGCCGTTTTTATAAATGAGCAAGGAGAAATTATACTGAAAATAAAAAATATGCATGGTAAGAAAATACTTAAAAATGCTGGAGGCGAGATGATTTACAAAGAGCCAAGCGATAAGCCATCGGTAGATTTTTTGTATAAAAATATGATTAATGCATAATGGTAGATTTTATCAAGTACTTGCTGTTTGACTGTAAAAATAGTAAGTATTTTATTTTATAATCAAAGTAAATTTTTTAATTTGACATTTTTAATCAAAGAGTCATTTTATTGTTTACTTTGTTTTAACTGCTTTTCTCTTTTTGACTTGAATAATAAATTTTTAAATTAACCGCATGGCATATTAAGTCTTTTACATAAAAATGTCCATTTTTGTAACATTATAAACTGTCATTTAGATTTTGGAGTCAGTATTTTAAGTAACAGATCTTATAAATTGAGTAAAACAAGATGATGTTGCAAAAGAATAAGAGCGGTGCGGTGCCGCTCTTTGGATTAAATCTAACTATTTAATAATTTTCTAATTCGGTTTCTTCCGAAGATTCTGAAGGCTGAAACAATTTACATTCACCAAGTTCACATGCTGTTTTGGCGTCTCTTGTTGCATTTTCAAAATTATTTAATGCTTTATGGGCTATAGCGCGATTAATGTAAGCATTAGCATTGTTTGGATCAAGATCAATCGCTTGAGTGAAATCCGCAACAGCCTTATTGTAGTCGCGTAGAGTGCTGTAAGCAAAAGCGCGGCTATAGTAAGTTTTCGCATGATTTGGATTTATTTCTATCGATGAAGCATAATCCTCAAGTGCTTTATCATATTCGCCTAATCTACTGTAAGAAATGGCACGATTGTTGTAAATATCGATATTGTTTGGATTGAGTTTAATAGCTTGTGTGAAATCTTCTATTGCTTTGGAATAATCATCTATCATAGAATACGCAAGCCCACGACCGATATAGGTTGAAACCTTATTTGGAGCAAGTTCAATAGCTTGAGTATAATCACTAATAGCTTCGTCATAATTGCCTAAATTATTGTAAGCAAGAGCACGGTAGCTGTAAGCCTTAGCGTCATCCGGATCAAGTTTAATAGCTTGAGTGGCATCCTTAATTACTTTTGCATAATTACCAATCTTAATATAAGCAAAAGCACGATAATTATAAACGATGGCATTTTTCGGATCAAGTTTAATAGCTTGAGTGTAATCCTCTACCGCTTTTTCATAATTGCCTAATTTGCTATAAGTATTTGCACGATAAATGTAAGCTCTCGCATACTCCGGATAGAGTTTGATAACTTGATCGAAGTCATCAATTGCTTTGGCGTGATCACCGATTTTTACATAAGCAAGAGCACGGTTATTATAGGCAAAAACTTCATTTGGATTGATATTAATTGCTTGGTTAAAATCAAAAATTGCCTCTGCGTAATCACCGAGATTGACATAGTTGCTGCCGCGGTTAATATAAGCATTCGTATGGTTTACATCTATCTCAATGACCTTACTGTAATCTGCGATAGCTTTCGAATAATCACCCGCATCACTGTAAGTATTTGCACGGCTGTAATAGACTTCTGTGTAATTTGCATCTATCTCGATAACCTTGCTGTAATCTGCGATAGCTTTAGCATAATCGCCTATGTGATTATAAACATTTGCACGGCTATAATAAGCCTCTGTGTAATTTGCATCTATCTCGATGACCTTGCTGTAATCTGTGATAGCTTTAGTGTAATTACCTATATCACTGTAAGCATTTGCACGGTAATAGTAAGCTTCTGCGTAGTTTGGCTCCAATGCAATTGCTAAATTATAATCTTCGAATGCTTTATCGTATTTGTCTAACTCAACATAAGCAAGAGCACGATAAATATGACTAAAAACATTGTTAGATTTTTTCTTAAGAGCAATAGTAAATTGTTCAATTGCTATCTCATTATTTCCCTGCTCATATGCTTCTACACCATATTCAAAGGCATTTTTTGCTGCAAATACTAAGCTTGTCGTTAAACATAACACCATTAATGCAATCACTATTTTTCTCATTTTCTTTCCTCCAATAAATTCAGATAATGGTAACTCTATAAAACTTAAATTTATCTTTACAAAAGCACTTATTGACTGCAAAAAAGAGTAATTTTTGTGTAAATTATGAAAAAAATCATACTTTTAGTCATTATCGTAGTTTATTTTTGGTTTTTTATATTGTTTTTGTTTTTATAATATTAGTTCTTTTGGTCGCTATATTGATTTATTTCTTTTTTAATATCATTGGTAATTTCTTTATTGGCAATTTTCCCATCTAAACTGAAAACTGTGAAACTTTCCCACCGAAACGTTTTTCAAAATTAGCAAAACTTGCTTTCATTTTTTCAATGACCAAATGATCGCCAAAATCGGCTTTTGCCATAATAGTTTTTATCTGAATTGCTTTAGAGGTCTAGTTTGTGGTCGCTTTCTTAAATTTAAGTTTAGGAAAAAATTTTGACAAACATTCATTTACCGCCGATTTTTCACGAAAAAAACCATAGAAAGTACGATTGATTGTGAGGTTGAAAATATAATCAATACAATCCTATAAAGCGAACCTTGTAAAAGCCGCTTGCTATTCAAAGATAACGACTTCCATGATTTTTCCATAGAAACGCTCACTTGGTTCTTGTAAATTTTCTTTGATTATTTTTGCTTTCATGTGGGCATTTTTAAGATGCCATTTTTCCCCAATTGGTAATGATTTGCGGCTGGCACTCGCAAATAAGAACCACACGGTACCTGCTTTGTTTGATTGTGAAAGCTGATACACTAATTGAGAGCTTTTTCTTTTTTATTGAAATCAAAAGAGTGTTTGTTTTATTTCATAAATTGTTCTTTGTCAATGAAGGTTTTCCATGTTTTTCATCATACTTTTCATTATTTATAATATTACACATATTTTCCACTATTTTAACTTCTCCGGAAGATTTTTTATATGATTCTATTAAAGAAGCATATAATTTTTTGTAAAATCGTTTTGACAACACAATAACTCATCATCTTTAAAATATTCAAATAGGCTCATGCTGTAATGCTCCAAACTTTGAATAGCAGTTTATTTATTTAAAATACATGGTAAATTATTGCACAAAATTTATTAAAGATGGTTTTTTAATTGTCAACAGGGTGAAGACACTATTATTAAATGAACAGATTTATTTTGGCTTCACCCATTTGACGACTACCGTTAATTATCTTATATACTGTTTTTATTATATTGATTTCTACTCATAAAAATATGCTGCCTCCAAGACATTCTCTTTTGCTTCCAAAAGGACGTCAACGCCTTTTTGCAAGTTATCAACGCTAAAGATGAAAATCCCGCTGTTTGCCGAATAAAAGCTATAAGTGTAGAGGATATTGATGCTGTTTTTGCTCAGATTTGTTACTATCCTGTCAAAGCTTCCAACCTCATCTTTTATCTTAAC
>JAIROK010000030.1 GCA_031257555.1 Campylobacteraceae bacterium
TCTCTAAAATCGTCTACAGATACAAATAAGGCATTATTGTTAAAGTAGTGTTTTTGTATCTCTTTTTGGGTTGTACTTTTACCAGCACCTGGTTGACCTCCAATAAAGAAAGCAGATAATTTGGATTGATTGGGGAGGGCGGAGGGGGTTTCTTTGAGTAATTTTTTCCAAGCTTTATCAGTCTTTTTTTTTAAGATTTCCTTCGAAATATCCCTACCATACATTAATCAATCTCCATCTTGTCCTCATATTTTTTATGTATGTCATCTATTGCAAACATAATGCTATCATAGCTAAGATATCTATCAAGTCCACTATCTAAAACAACATCTTTGATATATTTTAATTTTTTTATATCTTCATTAGTATCCCACTCTTCTTCTGGTATTCTAGCAGATATAAAAAAATTTGTGCTCCTTGCCGCAGTTCCCAATAAATCTATCTCATATGGTGTTGCCATTGTATCTCCTTTGTTATAAATTGAATTTATTATAACTTTTTTTTAAACTAAAAACTATTAAATTTTTAAATATATACAGATATATTGATATGCAACAATCTACATATACAGATATATTTACTTCTGTATATGTAGAGAATCTTCTAATGCTTTTGAAACTAATGCGGTAAAAGTCATTCGAGAACCTGTTTCTCTGCTTTTTCTAAAACAATACTCTTCTGCCTCTTGTTTTAAATTTAAATTTAGATTTAAATTTATGTTTATTCTTACTGATTTCTCTTTTTCAATTGCTTTTTTAGCTTCGATATTATCTATCTTGCTATCGGGAATTATCAATGCCATTTTTATTTTCCTAATATATAATCTAATATTTCATTTGCAAGACAAATTATTTCGCGTCTTGCCTTATCATTTTTACGCTCAAATACAGTGAAATTTGGCTCTATAATATAAGTATTGCACCTGTAACATACATGATGTTTTTGTAGAAGCTTCTTTAAATCCAACTCCATATTTGAACGATTTTGACTTATATTGTTAATAATAATAACAATCTTTGCATTAGATTTTATCTTTTTTATAAATTCAACGGCATATTTTATGAGATTTAAAAACAGATATTTTTATGCAAAATTTTTATAATTTTATATTTTTTATTTTTGTAATATTTTAATATTTTTGCTATTTTTTTATCCAATGATATAATTGACAAACAAAGCGTAGAATTATATAATGGCGCAAAAATAAAAAGGAACGTTTTAAGTGTCATATGAAAAGTTAAAATCAGCAGCTTTGAAATACAAATCTATTCCTGTTTATAAGATTTTACCGCAAAATGGACAAAATCCCATAGAAATATTTAAAATATTAAAAAATGTCTCGCGTCAATGTTTTATTTTAGAAAGCCTTGAAGATATGAAAACTACTGGACGATATACATTTTTAGGATATGACCCAAAGCTTGAAATATCTTGTAAAGACGGGTTGCTTACTATAAAAAACGGCACTAATATAGAGATAAAAACCGATAATCCAAACCAATATATACAAAAAATTTTAGATGATAATATAAGTTTAAAACTTGACGAATTACCGCCATTTTCCGGTGGTCTTGTCGGATATTTTTCATATGACTATATCAAATATCAAGAAAAAATTTTAAATTTAGTTGCAAAAGATGAAGCACAATTTAAAGACATGGATTTGATGCTTTTTGATAAAATTATTGCTTTTGATAATTATGAAAAATTGATTTTTATAATAGTAAATATCAAAACAAATGCTTTTGAAGAAAATCATAATAAAGCCTTGAATGAGCTTGATTTAATAGAAAAACTCATCACAAGCGGCAAAAAAGCAGATATTCCGCCTTTAGAATTGCTGTCAGATTTCAATGCGCTTTTTGATAAAGAAAAATACTGTGAAATGGTTGAAAAAGCCAAGCATTATATAAAAGAAGGTGATATATTTCAAGTAGTTTTATCAAACCGCTTTGAAGCTAAAGCTAAAGGCAGTATCTTTAATGCTTACAAAGTCTTAAGAAAATCAAACCCTTCGCCTTACATGTTTTACTTTAGCAGCGATAAAGTAGAGATAGCCGGAGCATCACCGGAAACTCTTGTAAAACTTGAAAACAAAAAACTCTTTACATTCCCACTTGCTGGTTCAAGGCGCAGAGGAGTAGATGAAAAAGAGGACAAAAAGCTTGAAGCTGAACTTTTATCAGACCAAAAAGAGCTTGCCGAACATAATATGCTTGTAGATCTTGGACGCAATGATCTTGGAAAAATCAGCAAATTTGGCTCTGTAAAAGTTGAAAAGTATCTATGTATTTTACGGTTTTCACACATCATGCATATAGGCTCAACAGTATCTAGTGAGATTTCAGATGATAACAATGCACTTGATGCTATCAGCTCCGTATTACCGGCAGGTACACTTTCAGGTGCTCCTAAAATTCGCGCATGTGAAATAATACATGAACTTGAAGGAAATAAACGCGGTATTTATGGCGGCGCTATAGGGTATTTAAGCTTTTCAGGAGATATGGACACATGTATAGCCATAAGAATAGCATTCAAAAAAGATGATAGAGTATATGTGCGTTCCGGTGCCGGGATAGTTGCCGATAGTATTGCGCAAAACGAGTACGAAGAGTGTAACAATAAAGCAAAAGCTGTTTTTAATGCACTGCAAGAAGCCAGAAAGGTAACGGAATGATTTTACTCATAGATAATTACGATAGCTTTTCATATAACCTATACCAATTAATCGGCGAAATGGACTCTAATATAAAAGTTGTACGCAATGATGAACTTAGCATACAAGATATAGAAACTTTAAAGCCAAAAAGCATTATTTTATCTCCAGGTCCAGGACGTCCTGAAAATGCCGGAATTTGCATGGATACAGTTAAATATTTTGCGCCCAAAATTCCTATTTTAGGAGTATGTCTTGGTCATCAAGCTATTTGTGAAGTTTTTGGCACTCCTGTCATATACGCAAAAAGTCTTATGCACGGGAAACAGTCTTGTGTAACCATTGATACAAATAATAAAATTTTCAAATCTCTTCCTGATAAAATTTTAGTAGCAAGATATCACTCGCTTGCTGCAGATAGTTTAAAAATACCGCCTGTTTTACAAATTATCGGGCATACGCAAGATGGCGAGATAATGGCTGTAAAACATAAAGAGTACGAAACATATGGTGTTCAATTTCATCCAGAATCCATATTAACACCACAAGGCAGCAAAATAGTTGAGAATTTTCTAAACATTTGACTTGTTTTTAATATGCAATAAGCATAAAAAAGTGACAAATCAAACCATATAAATGACATAATTATTGCAACCAAAAACATTTAAAATTTCACTAATTTTCTTTAGAGTATTCACTGTTTAATATTATAAAATTGGTAATAGCAAAAACCAGCATGATAATAATTCAAAATCTCTTTAAATAATATTTTTAAAGAGATTAAAGTTTAGCAAAAATGACAGCTGCAATATGTTCTTGACAAAAACATAAAAATCTCGATTTATGCCAAAATACCTTTGCGAATATTTTTTGCACTCTCTTCGTCTTTTAGGTGTTTTAACAGTTCAAGAGTAAACTCTACTGCTGTAGCTGGTCCTCTTGAAGTAATAATATTAGCGTCTACCACTACATCTTTGTTATCTATATAACCTGGTTTTCCAATCTCAAGCTCTATTGAGGGATAGCATGTATACGAGCTTTTGATAACATTAGCTTTAGCCAAAACATATGTTGCGGCACAAATAGCCCCAATGAGCTTGCCCTCTTTATCAAAATTTTTCAATAACTCCAACAGCTTATCGCTTTGTGCTAAGTTCTTATAACCCAAGTTTCCGCCAGGCAACACAATCGCATCAAAATCAGAACCTTGTATATCATCAAATAGAGTATCGGCAATTACTTTTATGTTATTTGCCCCAATAACCTCTTTTTTAGAAATAGCAGCTGTTACAACATCCAATCCGCCTCTTCTTAAAATATCTACAACACTTATCGCTTCAATCTCCTCAAATCCATCTGCCAAAGGTATTAAAACTTTAGACATTTCATCTCCTTTTTTAAAATAAATCTTTGCCATATTTTACCACTATTTTTATTTCAAACTGATGTCCTTTAAGAAAAAATAAAAAAACAAGAGGCAACAAAGTTTTGAGTTTTGTGCAAATATTATTAAAGTTATAAATTATCTATTTTTTTGAATTTATGATTTTGCAGTATGCGGAAATTAGGAAAAAAGAGACAAATGTCTCTTTTTATAGTTTTTATTTTACCTTTTCTAAGTACTCTTCACGTGATGTATCTACTCTTACTATATCACCTTCAAGCACATGAAAAGGTACCTGTATAACAGCACCGCTCTCAAGAGTTGCCGGTTTTCTGCCACCTTGAGTATCGCCTTTGAAATTTGGCGGAGTGTCTACTATCTTGTATTCCACAGTTTGAGGAACCTCAACGCCTATTGCCGAACTATTGTGAAAAAGTACCTCTACAACCATGCCATCTATCAACCATTTGATTAAATCTCCTACTTGTTCATGAGATATAGCTACTTGTTCATATGTAACCGTATCCATAAATTGTAAATTTTCACCATCATCATATAAATATTGCATACTTTTTTGCACAAGATTTGGCTGTTCACACTTATCGCCCGCATGAAAGGTTTTATCTATAACTTTACCATTTATAAAAGATTTTATTTTAGCTCTTACAAATGCGGGTCCTTTTCCTGGTTTTACATGCTGATACTCTACAATTTTATAAGGAATACCGTTAATCTCTATCTTTAAACCTTTTTTCAAATCACCCATAGAATATGAAGCCATTTTATACTTCTCCTAAAATTTTATATATTCACACTTTGTGCCCAAATACAATTTGGAAGTTCATTTAGTTTTACTAAAAGTTCTTTGCTGATATCTTGGTCTATCAATATAACCGCAAGAGCCAATCCATCACTTCCACGCCCCAAACGAAAATCAGCTATATTGATATTGTTTTGTGATAAAAGTGTACTTATAGATGCTATAACGCCCGGCACGTCTTTATTTTTAAATACAATCATTTTGCCTCTTGGCTTAAAATCAGTTTTAAAGCCATTAATGTTAACGACTCTTTGCTCATCTTCACCAAAAACTGTGCCGCTTACTTCTGCTACACCTTTGTCGGTTGAAATTTTTACAGTGATTTTATTACTATAGCCACTTAAAGGTACTACCTTTGAACTAACATCTATCTTCTTCTCCTGTACAACATACCCTGCATTTACATAATTGATATTATCACCCAAAGACTCTTTTAATGCCCCTACGATAGCAAACGTTAAAAGGGATTTGATATATTCGCTGATGGACCCTTCACCCTCTATATGAATACCCAAAATCGGACGTTTATATATCTGAACAGCTAAAAAGCTTATCTTTTGCACTAACTCAAGATATGGAGCAACAGAATTTGGTAAATCTTCAGTTTTAATAGGAAGATTAAGGGCATTAGGATAGCTAACCCCTCTTGCTGCCAATATAGCCTGTTCGGCAGCAGCAATTGCAATTTTCTCCTGAGACTCTAAAGTATTAGCTCCAAGATGCGGAGTCACAGTAACATTTTCAAGATCCAATAAAGGATTGTTCACAGCAGGTTCTTTTGAAAAAACATCAATACCTGCAAAGGCTATTTTGCCACTTTTCAACCCTTCGATTAAAGCATCTTCATTATAAAGACCGCCGCGAGCTACATTTATAAGCCTCACACCATCTTTCATTTTAGCTATCTCTTTTTTATCTATGATATTGATGGTCTCTTTGTTTTTTGGCGTATGGATAGTTATAAAATCACATGTTAATATATCATCAAAACTTTCAGTATACGTCATGCCTAAATCTGTTACTTTATTGCTTTGTATATAAGGATCATACGCTACTATATCCATTCCGAATGCTTTTGCTCTAATGGCAACACGGCTTCCTATATTTCCGAATCCTATAACACCTAATTTTTTACCGTAAAGCTCTACTCCATACCATTTTTCGCGTCTCCAAAGTCTGTTTTGTTTCAAATCATTATGGGAATACGGAAATTCCCTGGCAGTTCCGAGCAAATGCGCCATAGTAAGTTCAACAGCAGCTATCGTATTTGCCGTAGGAACATTCATAGCAATCACACCACGTTTGCTACATTCGTCCAAATCTACATTATCTACGCCTACTCCAGCACGCACAACGGCACAAAGTTTTTTACCAGCATCTAAAAATGCAATGTCTATATCTGTCGGGCTTCTTGTTATAGCAACATCGGCATCGGCTATAACTTCGCCAAGCTTATCTTTAGCAATCTTAGTAGCATCAACTACTGTTATATCGCTCTCTTTTTTTAAAATATCAAAACCTATCTCATGGATAGAATCACACACAACAATTTTTTTTTGCTTCATTTATATATAACCTTTTGAAAGTCAATTCGCATTTTATAGTATGGTAAAAACAACAAATCCGCATATCCCAAGGGATCGCGGACTATTTAAGTTGATCTTTTAAAATATCTCCCAATGTCATTTTATCGTCTTTATTTATTTCATTTAACGCTTCACGCTCTTTTAACCTTGAGAATTGTTTAACCGATAATCTTATACGATTTTTCTTTTCGTCTATAAATGCTATTGCTGCTTCTATCTCATCTCCGATTTTAAGGTCATTTGGATTTAAATTTCCAAAATCTTCTTTTCGGATAAGTGCATCTACGCCATTGTCAAGCTCTACAAACAAACCAAAATCTTTTATCTCTAAAATCTTACCTTTGACTATATCGCCATTATTATGCTGTTTGGCATATTTTTGAATAGGGCTTTCTTGAAGTTCTTTCAAACTCAAAGAGATTTTTTCAGCTTCTGCGTTTATTTTGATGATCTTAACTTCTACTTCGTCCTTCTCTTTAAAAATATCTTTGCATTTGACATTTCTATCCCACGACGCATCTTCATTGTGCAAAAGTCCTTCGATATTGCCTATTTTTACAAATGTACCGAAATTAGTAAGAGTCGTTATAACGCCTTTTACTACATCGCCAACTTTATATTTGCCGGTAAATTCTTCAAATGGTTTTGGAGTAATATTTTTTAAAGAAACTCTAAGACGTCTGGCTTTCAAATCTATCTCTATAACCTCAACGTTTATCTGTTCTCCCTCACTAATATAATCTTTGGGGTGTTTGATATTTTTATCCCATGAGATTTCAGATATGTGCAAAAATCCTTCGACATCATTTCCCAAATCAACAAATGCTCCATAAGGCTCTATGTTACTTACGGTAACTTGTATGACATCTTTTACTTCAAGTTGATCTTCTATCTCTTGCCATGGATCAGGCTGCGCTGACTTGATAGAGAGTGAAAGGTGTTTTTTGTCTTTATCATAGCTTATTGCTTTTACTAAAACTTTGTCGCCATCTTTGTAAATTGCACTTGGATTTACAGGTCCTTTATAACTTATCTCGCTGTAATGGACAAGCCCATCTATGCCGCCTACATCAACGAACATGCCATAAGTTGTAATCTTTCTAACAGTACCCTCTATGGTTTCATTTTTATCCAATAATTCTTGAATAATATCTTTGCGTCTTTTTCTCTCTTCATCTAAAGGTTTTTTACGCGAAACGATTATGGATTCATTCTCTTTGTCTATCTTTATAACGGACACCTTGACATTTCTGCCAATAAGAGTTTGCGGGTCATGTGCGGCTATCTGAGAACGCGGTATAAAAAATTCTATACCATCGCTGCTTTCTGCTATCAAACCGCCTCTGTTTTTGCCTGTAATTTTTACACTAAAAACAGTATTATCATCTTCGTTGTAATTCTCTATAAAAGCTTTCACTTTCTCTTTTTTGACAGCTTTTTTATGAGAAACTATAGGTTTTTCATTTCTATAGCCCGTTATAACTACTTTAATTTTATCGCCTTTTTCGAAAGCCAAATTACCGTTTTTATCAGTAATTTCAGAAATATAAAGTCTGCCTTCGCTTTTCTTGCCGACATCAATCAACGCTACATCATCTCTAATTTCAACGATAACGCCATCTACTGTAACTTCATTGTCAGTCTCTTTGAAAGACTCCTCAAGCATACTGGCAAAATCTACCTCTTCTGTAAACTCACCTTTATCCTTGCCATTTTGAACACTATTGTTCACCTCTTGTGCCATCTATATCCTTTTGGTGTGATTTATTCGCTTTTTCAAAAATAAACGGAATCGAAAATTAATATTATACTTTAATTTTCCTAATTTTTTCAATAATTTTTTCAATAATCCAATCAGGTGTTGATGCACCCGCTGTAATTCCGCATATTTTTTTATCTGCAAACCATGAAAAATTAAGTTCTTTTTCGTTTTCTATCAAATAACTGTCTTCGCAAAACTCTTTTGCAATATTATAAAGTTGTTTTGTGTTTGATGAATTTTTTCCGCCGACAATAATAACAACATCTGCCTCTTTTGCTAATTCTCTTGCCGCATCCTGATTTTCAAACGTAGCATTACATATAGTATTAAAAACTCGCACTTCTTTGCAGTTTGCAACTACAAAGTCGACTATTTTTAAAAATTCATCTATTTTTCTTGTGGTTTGTGAGACAAGTACGCTCTTTTGTCCCAAATCAACCCCTTCTAATTCATCATAACTCAATACAACATGTATGTTATCATGAACACAATAACTTTTAACGCCTTTTACTTCCGGGTGATTTTTATCTCCAAAAATTACGATACTGTAGCCTTCTTTGCTCATTTGCTCACAAATCTTTTGCGGCTTTGTAACAAAAGGACATGTAGCATCTACTATATCTATATTGCGCTTTTTTAAATTTGATAAATCCTCTTTTGTGATTCCATGAGTTCGAATAATGGCTTTTTTTATATGAGCGGTCTCGCTTATATCTGCAAGCGTTTGAACATTAAAATTGCTTTTAAGTCTTAAAATCTCTTCATTATTGTGTATCAATGGTCCTATTGTAGAGGCTCCTGGAGCATTTTCGGCAATTTTTATCGCACGTTTCACGCCAAAACAAAAACCATAATTTTTTGCTAACTTTATCTGCATCATCTTATCCGAATATTTAGGCGAAAATTATATCATAGTATGTAAAAACTTGTATTGGAATAACTAAAACATACTGTATTTTAAAATCTCTGTCTCTTATTTATCTATCAAATTTAAATATGCAAAAGCCATATTGCACACAAACTAATCAGAAAAATATAAGAAACTTTGCATATACTATACGTTTTGGAAACATTTCTGCTATAATGTCTACCTTTTTTAGTATCTTGCATATTTTCTGCTTAAAACTGAAAAACTATAAAAATTTTTAGGATAACATAATGAAAACATTTGAAAATTTCAAATTACATGAACAAGTTTTACGTGCCGTAAAAGAAGCTGGATTTCGAGAGCCAAGCCCAATCCAGCAAGAGATAATTCCCCTCATCATGGATGGTCGCGATGTCGTAGGTCAAGCGCAAACTGGCACAGGAAAAACAGCGGCTTTTTCTCTTCCTGCTATAAGCATGATAGACCCGGACGAAAAAAAAGTCCAAGTACTTGTCATCACACCAACAAGAGAGCTTGCCACTCAAATAAGCGACGAAATGTATATGTTCGGACGATTTCGCAATATTCACACAGTAACTGTTTATGGTGGCAGCTCATATTCAAAACAGTTAAAGTTGATAGATAAAGGGGCAAACATAGTCGTAGCAACCCCAGGAAGACTTCTTGACCTTTTAAAAAATAACAAAGTTTACAACTTTGAACCGCAAATAGTTATATTGGACGAAGCAGATGAAATGCTTGATATGGGCTTTTTGGAAGATATAGAGGCAATTTTTGCAAAACTTCCAAAAAACCGCCAAACAATGCTGCTATCTGCCACTATGCCAGAACCAATTAAAGCTTTGGCAAAAAAGATTTTGAACAATCCGTCGTTTGTCAGCGTAACTCCTCAAAATGCTACTACAAATGCCGATATTGAACAGCATTATTATGTCATTGAAGAGCATGAGAGAGACGATGCAATAATAAGGCTTTTAGATGCAACCGATCCAAAAAAAGCGATAATCTTTTGCAGAACAAAAAAAGAGGTTGACAGACTAAGCACAAAACTTGTAGCATCAGGGTACGCCTCAAAAGGACTTCATGGAGACATGGAGCAACCACAGCGCGAAGAGGTGATAAAAGCCTTTAGAAACGGAGCGATAGATATCCTCATAGCAACAGATGTAGCAGCAAGAGGACTAAATGTCAAAGAAATTTCACACGTATTTAACTATCATATTCCTTTCGATCCTGAAAGCTATGTGCATCGAATAGGCAGAACAGCAAGAGCCGGACAAAAGGGAACAGCAATTACTCTTTTAACGCCTATAGAATATCACAGCATGCAAAAGATAGCAAAAACAGTAGGCACAAAATTGGAACAAAAACAGATTCCAACCCTTTTTGAATTAAAAGCAAATAATGCAAAAAAATTAGCCGAAACAGTATCTCATGCAAATATAGACAATGTCGCCGTAAAAATAGTCGATGAACTTGAAAAAGAGTTTGATTTGGCACAAATCGCTTACAAAGCCGTCTCGCTTTTGGCAAACAATAATGATACAAAAGGACCAAACTCTATAGGTATAGATAAAAAAACATTTGAGGGCTTTGTAAAAAAACTAAAAGCACAAGACGAAGAAAAACGTCAAAGCAGCAATAGAAAAAGAAGAGACCGAAGAGACGGTAGAGATGATAGAAGAACAGATGGCAGAAAAAAACCTACTGAAAGAGACAGAAAAAACAGCAGAAGCAGAAAACAAAAATAGTTTTTACACTTGCTAATTTGGCTTTGCAGTTAAAATATGCTTTTTGTAGCATGTTTTATCATGCATCGCCAAACTAATTACCCAAACACATACTGCAAAATATGTGGAGTAATCTTGGAACGGTTTTTTCAAAAATACATTTATGCAAACTTCAAAAAATCAAAACTAAAAAAGTCGCTAAATATATGACAAGGCTTTTTTTAGCTCTTTTTTTAACTCCGCTTTTAAGCTTTGCGGCTCTAAAATCATAATATCAGGCAGCCAATTTTTAATAAACGGTAAAACCTCTAAAGGTTGTGTATATGAGACGCTAAAAATGATGCTGCCATCGATAACTTCTTCGATAAAACACTGTGAGGCAAAAAATGGTTTCATCTCTTTTTTGAAATAGCATGCTATGTTTTTATTTGCACACAAAATAGCTTCTTGTGGTTTAACACCTTGTAGCGTCATAGCATTTTGCATACTGTCAAAATAACTTTCATATTTTGAAAGTGTACCGCGCTGATATCTCTCTTTTTTCTTAGAATAGGTAACATTTTTTATAAAAGATATGCGCAGTAAGTTAAATTTTTGTTTTTGACTCTCACATGCAAGATACCAATTATTATTAACAAATATCAGTTTTAAACACTTAACATTATTTAAAGTTTCTGTTTTCTTATATTCATAAGTGATATTTCTATACTCCATATTTTCGACAGCTTTTTGTAATTTCATGAAAAAAATATTTTGAGTATTTTCAAATGGATTTGTTTTAAATAAAAAAATATCATTATTTTTTTTCACAATTCTTGTTATTGCATCTCTTATTTTATCATTGAATTCTTTTAAAAATTTCATATCATTTTCGTATACAAGAGGAAATATCCAGCCAAAATCACTGCTGTTTTTTTCTAATAAAATCTTTAATATTTTAATTGCATCATTTTCATTTATCATGCGATATGTTGCTAAACTTTTTGCCCTGTCTTTAATAAATCTTTTTTCAGTCAAAATCGCATCTGTAAAAAAATCTTTTATCTCTTTTAGATATCGCTCCAATGTTCTTGTATCAATACCAAGCTCATTTAGAATTGACTCTTTTTGCGGATAAAGTTCTTCACCGCTGCACAATTTTTGTAAAAGTGTTAATATATGAGCTGTTTTATTGTTCATTTTCATACTTTCTAAATCTTGCATGGACAAACTCTCTTGTTATAACTATCTTACCTTCAACTGTTTTTTCATTGAAAATTCTTTTCGTAGTTGCATATATTGGGACGATACCGTTTGCAAATGCAAAATTTACCATATTGTATGTTGTGCCAAAATCCCCTTGAACTAATAAATAATCATCTTTCTTTGCTTCAACGTAAAGGCGGTTTTTGTATGTGATGAGGTAATCTGTGATTTTTTCTTCACATGGGTCTATACTTGCCCAAGATTTATCGCTTAAGTTTACAATCTCATCAACTTTTAAAATTTCCTTTGCCTCTTTTATCTGACTTTCTAATAAATCGTGGTTCATCAATATAAAAAGTTTTTTCATTTTGCTAAAATATCATTATCGACACAAAATTTTTTATATTCATTTGTCAATTTAAAAAATTTCTCTTTTACATCCTTTATCCCTTCTTCATGATTTCCATGTGCTAAATTATTTCTTAAATTTTTCGCTTCTTCAATAAACTTTTGAAAACTTTCTATATTTTTGCCTTGAAGAAAATTGTTGATTTTTTCTTGTACGCCTTCTTTACCGGATTTGGGAAATTTCGCGATAATACTGCGACATTTCTGAACTTGATCATAGTGTCTACCAAACCCTTTAATATACTCTCTTACAACAGTATCAATTTCTATCAAACTTTCCATACAATAACATCCTATTGCTTCAAATAGAAGCGTTATCGCATTTAATAAATATCCTCTTTCATATAATAATTTTGAAAATTCAAAAAGCCGTTTTGAAGTTTGTTCTATTTTACTAAGTGCTTGTAACTCTTTTACATGCTTTTCGATACTCTCAAGACTATGTTTAAAGATTAAAACTTTTTTATTTTGTAAAATTTCATTTATATATCTAAGCGTTTCCTCAAGTAACTCAGAAATGTTTTTTAGGGAATTTGACAAGAGATGATTTGATAACTTTTCAAGGTTGTCTTTTAAGTCTGCAAACGATTGGTCTGCAAAATCAGCAATTTTAGAAACCGTATAGTTATTTGCAAATGAAGCAAGCATATATGACATATTAGCCAATTCCAAATACTCTTTAAGATCAATTATTTCATACTCTTTCCGTGGCTTTATCTCTTTAGCAAAAAAGATATGTTTTATATTTGATGAATTATTTATATTGTGTGTTATCAAGGAAATGGTCGCCAAAATAGGAATATGTCTAAAACCATGAGTGAGATCTATGATATATTCATCATTTTCAGCAATAGCATCATTAATCAGCGACAATATATCGTAGTAATTTTTATCATCTTCAATAAGATATTTTTCATTAAAAATAGAAGAATAATCTGAGCCAAACTCTTTTTTTAATACATCTATTTGAACTTTTTTTGCCTCCGGAGTAAATATCGGGATTATCTCATGGTCAAAATTATCTATCAATAGAGTAAGCATATTGTTATAATCACTTTTCTTTAACTGAAATTTGTTCTGAAGCTGCTCATCATATTGATATTTTACATTTGTATTACTCTTGCCCAAGATAGTAACTATTTTCATGAAATTTCCTTATTTAAAAACAACTGAAATCACACTAACAATATATACTTTGACACCAAAGCCAATAAAATTGCCATTATTTCGCTATTCCATCTCTTTAAGCCAACTCATCACTGTAATTGTCCGCCTATAATCTTTATCTTTCTCCGGTATTTTAGTATTGCTGATCTCTTTCCATAATTTTTCAGCAATCATTATCTCTTTTAACAATTTCATTGCTGCACAGCGATATTCGCCAAAATAGTTGTTATTTAATTCTAATTCCTTAAAAATAACTGTTATTTTTGGAACGCCATAATTTTTAGGCATGGATATTAAATTATCAATCAATTTTTCAAGAGGAGACAAAGAGGCTTTACGCTCTTCTTCGGCTTTAATTTTTGTCTGCTCGGCTTGAGCGGCTTTTGCTTTTGCTTCTTCTTTTTGTTGTTGTGCCAAATGCAACGAATCAATCACAGTTCTAGAATTTACTTCTCGCTCAATTGCTTCTTTTATTTTTGCATTTTCTTTTATTTTAATCTCATCATAATAAGTAGCATATTGCTCTTCATCAATAAATTCACATAGTAACCAGCCAAAAGTATCTTTGCCGTTATATTTCCAGACGGTTGTCTCCTCCTTTAATATACAATAAATAGCCTCTTTTTGTTTTTCATCAAGTTTTATGCTCTCTGGCGAATCAAGATATATATTGCCGCGTTTATAGTCTCTCAATACACTGCGAAAAGCTTTTTCATTTGATAATTCTTTTAAAAAATCTTCATTTACTATCAAATTTTTAACTGTCAACGGTTCTCGAGAACTCTTACTTTTTAACTTGTATTCTTGTTTTATCTTAACTTCTGCCATTTTTACCTTTATAGCGCGTAATCCATCAATAGTAACGGCTCTTGAACCGCCATATTTTCCTACACATATTAAAAACTGATTTGGTTTGAGCAATACATTTTTTTCTTCTTTCTTTTTATAAAGACCAACATAATGATTATTGCAGGCTTCTATGATATTTTTTTCGCTTATTTTTTCAATAATCTCGCCGCCTTTGTCATTCCATAATTCCTTGATTGCAAGAGTAGCAAGACAATATGATTTTTCCTTATTTGCTTCGATAATTGTTTGAACTTCACCAATACTTTCTTCTTTTTCAAAACGTTCTTGATTGATAGCATATCCTATTTCCAATTCGCCATTGATGGCTGTAGAGTCGCTAATTGAAAGATTGCGAAAAAGTTTGTCTGAGCCATAATCATTACCTGTATTAAAATTCCTTTTAAGTATTTCTATATTTTTTGTTTTATATAAAAATTCTTGAAATGCCGTAGCAATTGAACCCTTTAGGCTACTGCCAGGTATGTAACCCAAATAACTATCCGACAATTTTGCAGTCTGTTGTATCTGGAATTTATTAAATACTTCTCCAGTAAAACCACTCTTGCCTTCAATTTGTACCGGTTTTCCTATCTCTTCTGCCTTTTTTTCTAATTCATTTGTTACTTTTACTTTATTTAGGGCTATTTGCTTAGCATATTTTTTATTTTCTCGAATAAATCCGTACAATTCGCCCAATACCGCATTACCGTCATCTTTCCCTACAATGTCATTAAATCTCATTTGCATATCTTTCGGCAAACTATGATAAAACGCTATCTCATCAAATGTATATAAATATCCATCGTCTATCACATAATTTGTAGGTTCATAATCTTGACCTGTACCGATATGGATTGGGCTCAATGCTGTTAATTTCAGATGATAAGTTTTCATGAAATCTCCTTGATAGCTACCGTAATCGCATAACCTTGATGAACGATATCTTTATGTGTGCTGTGTACGCCGATAGCTTTACCGATATACTGTTTTTCACAAGGCTCATCAAATATGACAACCGAAGCGGTATCGGCAAGCAATAACGGTCTTTTAAACGGATTTTCTTTCGCTCTTAAAGCGCCTTTTTTACCAAAACGCGTAAACAGCTCGTAATAAATATCTTTGCATGGCAAACCTTGCGGTGAAAATGGACTAAGTGTCATAAATGCGGTAGATGATTTTTGTATCATCTGTGTAACATCTATAAAATCAGAAAATGTAAAACGTCCTTTCCCTATGCTTGTATCCTTTCCATAACCATAATCCCGCAGCATTTCAAATACTTCATTTAATTCATTTTTGCTAAACTGCCCTTCGTCAATCAAGCAATAGATATCCTTTTCACTCATAATTACTTCTTGCAACGCGTATGGTGCAAAATTTTCATTATCGGTTGTTAAAATTTTGCGGTTAATGGAATTGTGCATAGTATTGACCTGTTTGTCTTCATTCGATTCACAAGTATTTGTCAGCGTTTGCAAATCATCATATTTTATCCACTGCTTTTTGCGCTCTTTTTTCTTGTCTGCGTTTTCATCTTGCAAAAAGAGTCTTGAAGGCAATTTTGGTTTTGGCAGATAACCGCTTACAAATGCATCGCTTACTATCATGAACGGCTTTTTGTCATAATTTACCAACAACTCTTCTAAACGCTTTTTTCCATAGCAAAAATGTATCATCCAACATAATTGTCCAAACAGCGTATCGCCGCGAGGGGTGGCGGCAAAATTTGAAATGGGTTTAATCGTTGTTTTTAGGAGTTGCATTGTTATTCTCTATGAAATTGAACGCGTCCGTAGCCACGGCTTCCGCTTCCACCCAAATAATCTTGTTCTATCAAGCTAATACCATCTTCGACCATTTCTGTCAATTTATTTTCATCGTCACCCTCCAAAACTTTTATGCGTATATCAAAATCAAATTTTACTCCTGCACTCACACGTTCGCTTTGGCGTGGATTCGACGCTGTACCGCTCCTTCTATCGATGACATTTTCATATTTTGCTTCAACATATTTTGCATTATTTTGTTCTTTACTCAAATAGCAATCGCCCACACTAATTCTCGTAATGCCAAATTTTAACTTATCCTCAACAGAAGCCTCTGCATTGCTATCACCAAAAAGCTTGATTAATGTTTCGGCAGTTTTCTTTTTTGCTTCATCTTTAATGAAAAGCAATCTATCCGAACCAAATGGTTTGCCACCATTGTCTTTTTTGCTTTTGTTATTTTCATTGCTTTCGCTTTTATTGTCTCCAACCAAAACAAGATCATATTTCCATTCCAACAAGGAACGCATTTTGCCCTTGATACTACTGCCTGGTATGTATGGTTTACCTCCAGCAGTTTTAATAACCGGATTATCAATTCCACCGATTTGCATTATATCATCGCCGCCGCCTATGTGAAGCCCTGTTAAAACTTCTATTGTTCTTTTTATTGATACTATCTTCACTCTTTATCTCCTTATTTACTTTTTTGAAAAGCCAATAACAGCTTCAAAAAATAATTTAAATGTTTTAAGCGTCTCTTTGCTGTCGACTTGACTTACACACTGCTTGATCATATTAACAAACTCGCTGGAAGCATGTCCTCTTGTTTTTGCATAATGCACTTTAGAGTTTAACATTTTCACAAATGGCAAAATATTCTCAAACTCTTTGCCGTCATCAACTTCGTTAATCAGCTTTAAAACATAATCATAAAAATTACGTACTTGTGTTGGTTTTGTTTTACTTATGGCATTAGCACATTCAGACGCAACACTGTCAAATAAATTTGCCTCAAGAGATTTAAGCTTAATTTGCGGTACTGATGGTTGAGTGTATTGCTTGCTGTCTTTACTGTAACTCATTGCTGTTTTCTCCTTTTATAAATATATTCGATTAACACCATACGTGTCTCCTCAGGGTGATTTTCAACCATTTGATATAACTTATCCAACAAATCATCTGCCAATAAATTTTTTTCTTCATCATTATTGTTCAAACTGTCATATATATTTCGTTTAAAAGTATAATTTAGTTTGGATTTCCATAATGCATTTGGTTCTATATTGTCTTTTAATTTCTTTTTCATGTCTATTAATTCCAAAACACGATACAAAAAAGCATTGCTTGCAAGATCTGTCTTTTCTTCAAATTTTTCCAAAGATGATATGAGTTCACGTCTGATTTTTATGTATTCGTCCCATTTGACACACTCTCCAAATAGCGCTATCGCATTTTTTTCATCAATATTTTTTGCATTTTTTAGTTCTTCTTCGGCAATATGGGCTACAAAACTAACAGATTTATTGGCTTTGCTAAGTACCATTCCTGTAGAAAATGTTAATTTGCCATCAGCAAACCGTATAAAATCCTGCCGCAAATTTTTTGCAAACTCAATCACCTCACCCCATGCACCAAACACAAACAGATCATCGCCGCCAGCAAAAACAGTATAAAGATTTTGATATTTTTCACACATTAGATATGGTGAATACACACTAAAAAAATAGTCAACCATTCGGCTAAAAAAGTTAAAACTCATAAAATCAGCTGTTGCTTCTGAATTTTTAACAAAATCGCCCATTCCATCAACATCGCCTTTTAAAGCTATAAGCGCCTTAATGCCATCCTCACTTTTTCCACCGCAACTTTGCTCGGCTAATTTATCAAAATCCATTACCGTATTATTTTCATATCTAACATAAGAGGCAATCTCCCATTTAGCATAACCTCTAAAATCATCGGATTTGATATCGTATATTGCTATGGCTTCCTTAAATTTACTCACATCCTCATTAAATAACACAAAATAATCACCAAAGATATTAACCCCATCTTTTATTTTGGTGATTACCAAGAAACCATCTTTGGTCAATTGTTCGCCGATTTTAATAAATTGTTCGCAAATTTCGCATTCTTCACCCTCTTTTTTCTTGCGTTTACCGCAGTACGAACAAAGCGTTGTATTGTTTATATCGTCATCATAATCTAAAATAGGATTGGTCTCTAAAAGGTTAAATTTCTTAAATTTACTCTCCTCTACATCGCATTTAATACGCTCACGAAGATTACTGCGATATCTATCTCTTTCAAAATCGGCAAACGAACATGGAGTAACACTGATCCCGATACCCGTCTCACCAAAAAAATCTTTGATAAAATGATCGTTTAGTTCATTTTGAATCTCTTTAATTATTACAATAGCTTCAGCCGTATTTACACCAAGTATTTCAAATTTGCCGGCATTAGTTGAGATGATACTCAAATAGCTCAATCCAAGCCGTTCTACAATATAAAATGCAATGATTTTGGTCAATAGTTGCACATAAGCCGATTTTGCTCTCAAAGTTTTCGCCGCTTTATCTGTCGGTGTATTTTCAAAGATAAAACGCTGAATGCCAAAAAAATCACCACTTATTATCAGTAAAGGTTTTTCATCGTCTGTAATATTAGTGCCATTTTTCAAAGCATATTCGACGCTTGCAAAGATCGCCTCCTTTTTGCACAACTCATATAAAGATATATTTTCATATGCAACAAGCGATAGATTTTTGCGAAGGAAATAATCAACAACAAAAATATCATCATATTTATCTATATCAGATAGCTCGTCAAAGCATTTTTGCGTATTTTCACCGACATCTTCTACGGGAAATATTGCCTCAACACTAAGCGGTTCTGTTTTAAAATATTGACTGTTTGCAAAAAGATGTTTTAGTGGCTTTATGCCGTTTGTTGTTCGTGCCTCTTCAAACGGCTTTTTTAATGCTTCTAACGCTACTTGATTGATTTTGTTTATCATAATTTTCCTTTTATTCTTGTTATTATACCTTTTCTTTTAGTCAATTGTTGTCAATTTCAATATATTTTTATCACTGCTAAAATGAAAATTTTAAAATAATAATTTTATGCTGATTCTATCAATATTAAATTTCATTGTCAATGCTTCATTAAAAAAATTATTAAAAAATATTCGTACTATATCAATACAATCAAAAATGTTCATACCAAAAATCAAAAATCAAAATTTAATGCAATACATAGTAAAATCTATATTTCAAATTTCTATAATGTGGAGTTTTTTGTGCCGCAAGTTTTAGCATTAAAATACAGACCATCAAATTTTGACAAACTCATAGGGCAAAACGCGGTAGTCACAACACTTTCATCAGCACTTTCACAAAACCGCCTCTCTCATGCGTATCTGTTTTCAGGACTCAGAGGAAGCGGCAAAACCTCAACGGCAAGAATCTTTGCCAAGTCTTTAGTGTGCGACCAAGGACCCACAAAAAATCCTTGTGAAATTTGTGAAAACTGTAAAATGGCAAATGAGAACCGCCATATAGACATTATAGAAATGGACGCGGCAAGCAGCAGAAAGATAGACGATATAAGGGATCTGATAGAACACACAAAGTACAAACCGTCAATAGCGCGTTTTAAAATTTTCATCATAGATGAAGTTCACATGTTAACCAAAGAGGCTTTTAATGCACTTCTAAAAACATTGGAAGAACCGCCCGAATTTGTCAAATTTATACTTGCCACAACCGACCCCATGAAACTACCAGCTACCATTCTTTCACGAACGCAGCATTTTCGTTTTAAACAAATATCCCAAAGCGATACCGTCAAGCATTTGGAGCATATCTTGAATCTTGAAAATATAAAATACGATGTCGGCGCGCTTGAAATCATAACAAGAGCCGGCAATGGTTCTTTAAGGGATACATTGACGCTGCTTGACCAAGCTATAATTTTTTCAAAAAGTCATCTAACTCCATCTTCTGTAGCTTCCATGCTAGGTTTATTGGACCCTGCAAAACTTGATGAAGTATTTGCGCTTATACTAAATGAGGACAGAAAAAAAGCACTTGAGGTTATAAAAGAGCTTGAGAGTTATGAATGTGAAACAGTCATAGATGAGATGATATCATACCTTAAAGAGAAATATTTTGAACAAGATGCCCGTTTTTCAACTATGCTTTGCGAAAGATTTTTCAGAATATTAAGTGAAGCAAAAAGTCTGCTTTTTTTAAATGCTCAAAATGGATTTGTTTTAGCTTTAGTCCTTTTTAAAATGATGGAAGCTCTAAATATCAAAAAAGTAGACGATATGATAGCCTCTTTGGAGAGTGTCAAATTTGAACAGCCTGCGGCAAAAACTACACAAACAAATACGATTTTGCATAATGAACCCGTATTGGACAAAAAAATACACGACAATAAATTTCAAGAATTAATAGCAAAGATAGCAGATAGAAATGTCGAGCTTGGCGAATGCTTTGAGGAGTCTGTGAGCTTTGTCGAATTTAAAGATGATACTTTATATCTAAATTCTCATGCACAAGAAAAATGCAGAAAACTTTTAAGACAAAATTCTGCCATTATAAAGCATTTCATAAAAGACATTTTTGGTTTTGAAACCAAACTGTCTATGACACAAACAGAACAAATCGAAAACAAACAAGAGAAGCAAACAACCCAAGATATTGTCGAGCAAAATGAAAAAGCGGAAATATCCATTAAAACCGAAATGGCAAACACAGATGAAACACAACAAGAGACATTTGAACAGCCGCAGAATATAGAAAATCACCCGTTTCTAAAAAAAGCCGCAACTCTTTTTGGCTCTGACAATGTGACAGAATAAAAATAGCATTGTTACATTTATGTATTAATGATATAATTTTGTTCTTAAATATTGCACACAAGGACATAAATGACAAATAAAGACTATACAAAAACTATGCTTGAACTTCAACAATCATTAAATGATGACACTAACGGTATCGGTTGGGAGAAGGGATATACAAAAACAAATAATATTATAAATTGGCGAAGATGTATATACATGGAGTGCGCAGAACTTATCGACAGCTTCAACTGGAAACACTGGAAAGATTTAAATAAATCCATAGATTGGGAAAATGTGCGCATTGAAATCGTCGATATTTGGCATTTTATCATGAGCTTGCTGCTTGAACATTATAAACTAAATAATCTTGGCGATATAAACATTATCGTATCTGACATAGAAAACACTAAAGGTTTTAAAGAGTTTTGCAATGAACCATTCAAAACAGACAACATAGACTCATTTGAGATTATCAATGATATAGAGACACTCATAAACAAATCCACAAGAAAAGACTTGACTGTATTTGACTCGATGCTTACTGACTATTTTGCCCTCTCTTTGAAATGCGGGGTAAACTTGTCTCATCTTTATAAATATTATATTGCAAAAAATGTCTTGAATCGCTTTCGTCAAAATCATGGTTACAAAGACGGTACATACAAAAAAAATTGGAACGGCAAAGAAGATAATGTTGTAATGCTTGAAACTTTGACAAAATATAACAACTTAACCATAGATGAACTGTATGCTAAATTGGAAATTTTGTATACACAATAATTAAAATATTATGATTATAAATCATTTTGACATTTTAAGTAAAAGCATCAAAGATTTTTGCAGCGCTAAATTTTTAACGCTCTCATTTATTCCGCTTTTGGTTTCATTTGCACTATTTTCTATTCTTATGGTCTTTGGAGTAAATGAAATCATCAGTATCATTCAAAGCAGCCAGAACATCGAGAGTGGTTCATTATTATCCAAAATACTTAGCTTTGCTGTGATACACTACGTGATAAATGCCCTGCTTTATCTGTTTGGCTTTTTTTTGGTCGTAATTTTCAGCGTATTTATCACGATTTTAATACTTGGCTTTTTTACTCCGATAATTGTTAAAACCCTGCATGCAAAATATTACAACACATATCCGGTAAAATCATTTAAAACATTTAAAAGCATATCAATTATATTTGTTGATTTTGTAAAATTCATACTTATTTTTTTACTGTGTATACCTTTTATGTTTATACCTGTCGTAAATATAGCGGTTTTTAACATTCCGTTTTTCTATCTTTTTTATAAACTTCTAACTTTTGATATAGCTTCAAATATATTCGATGAAAAAAATTACTCTTTAAATTTATGTCCAATTAAATACAAACTGCTACTTATATGTTTAGTCTTCTATTTTTTAGCACTTATACCGATACTGGGACTATTTTTGCAACTATTTTTTGCTATATATTTAACTCACTATATTTTTTTAACTTTAATAAAATAATAAAGATAATTATGTAATAATAATTATTATTTAATTGAAGGACTAGTGATGAAAAAGTATGAATCATACCGCTGTAATATTTGCAAAAACGAAGTAGAGGTGCAAAATGCAGGTGAGGGTAAACTAACATGTTGCGGTAAAGAGATGGAGTTAATAACAAAAAATCTAACCGCTGTAAACCTTATGAAAGCATTTGCAGGTGAATCTATGGCAAGAAACAAATATGATTTGTTTGCTGATGCAGCTCAAAAAGAGGGGCTTCATAAAATAGCAGCCCATTTTAGAGAAGCAGCATTAAACGAAATGTGGCATGCCAGAGCAGAATATAAAGAATACAACAAGCTAATTCATGGTTTTGAACTTGACACAACCGCAAAAAATCTAATTTATGGAGCTGAAGGTGAGAACTACGAATACTCGATAATGTATCCTGAATTTGAAGCAATTGCTGTCGATGAGGGATACAGTTCTCTTGCCAGACTTTTTAGAGCAATAGCAAAAGTCGAAGCCGAACATGAAAGAGAGTATTTGACACTTAAAGACAAACTTGAAAAAGATGGTTTTTTCGAAGATGAAAATGATGAAGTTTGGGTTTGTGAAGTGTGCGGACACGTACACAGAGGTAAAAAAGCTCCCGGAGCCTGCCCTCTTTGCAAAGCACCCAAAGAGTATTTTAAGCGAGAATTTTTAGGGTAGTTTTTACAGCAAAAGCGATTTTACCGCTTTTGCTGTAAATCTTATGCCAAATTTATATTTTAAAGTATCACAAACTATATCTTCAACGCTCTTTTACTGCCCTCATTATCAACAGCTACATATGTAACAATGGCGCTCGTTACATGCACGCAAACCTCTTCATGCTCCACAACTCTTTCGGCAAATACTTCTATTTGTGTTTGAATTGAAGTTTTCCCAACTTTAATGATTTTGCCGTAACAAGTAACGGTATCACCTATCTTCACTGCTTTTTTAAATTCAAGAGAGTTTACAGCCACAGTGGCAAAATTGCCCGAATCCAAATCCCTTACCGTAAGAGAACCGGCTATGTCTATCTGCGACATTATCCAGCCGCCAAATATATTTCCTTTAGAATTTGTATCTTTTGGCATAGCCACTACTCTTGTTCTTAATTTTCCATAATTTCGCATCTATTTTCCTATATAACCCAATCTATCATGATATCATCATCTTTTCTTTTTGATTTTTTAGAAGCTTTGTTGGTGTATTGAAGTTCGGGTGTTTTCATGCTGACATTTGTTTTGCCCGCAACTGATCTTGTAATAAAAACATTGCTTCCTATCACAACGCCTTCTCCTATCACCGTATCTCCGCCAAGTATCGAAGCTCCGGCGTATACCGTAACATTGTTTTCTAAAGTCGGATGTCTTTTTAAACCTCTCAAAGATTGTCCCGCCCTCAAAGAAAGAGCACCTAAAGTAACACCTTGATAGATTCTCACATATTCACCTATTTGTGTAGTCTCACCTATAACAATACCTGTTCCGTGATCTATAAAAAAATACTTGCCTATTCTCGCACCAGGATGTATATCTATACCTGTCAGCGTATGGGCATGTTCACTCATGATACGCGGTATCAGCGGCACTGATAAAAGATATAACTCATGAGCAATCCTGTGGGTCATTATGGCAAAAATTCCTGGATACGAAAAGACGATCTCATCAGTACTTGTAGCAGCAGGGTCTCCATCATATGCAGCTTCTACATCCATAGCTAACATCTCTCTAAGATATGAGATTTTGCTTAAAAACTCAAGAGTCTTATCTTCAGCAGAAGCCAAAAGCCCACTTTTGTTGATAGTATCCTTGTTTGCATAAAGGATAAGAGCGCAGTATATCTGCTTGTAAAGTTTTTCATAAATTATCTTAATCTCTTCATCAACAACGAAATTTATAGATTTTGAACTGTGTCCCCGTTTTGAAAAGTAGCCCGGAAACAAAATCTCCCTTAGCCTTAGCACGACATCTATAACCTCTTCTCTTTTAGGAAGATTTTCACTGTTTAGGTGACTTATTTGCTTGTGTGTTTTATAACTTTCAAGAATTGATGAAACTATACCATCAAGCTCATCTTGTATATCTCTTTTCACTCTTTTTACTCCAAATTTTAATACTTCGCCATCTTTTTATCTACCGTGTATGCCCACGATAAGATGCCGTCCTCCAAATTTAAAAGCTCGCCTCTAAATCCATCTTTTTTCAATTCTTTTATAGCGTAAACGCTTCTTACTCCAGATTTACAAAGCACAACGGTAGGAATTTTATCGTCAATTTCATTTTTCCTTGCCGATATTTCTCCAAGCGGAATAAGTTTTGAACCTTCTATGTGGGCTATTTCAAATTCATACTCTTCGCGAACATCTATTATATTAAATTTTTCACTATTATCAATTTTTTGTTTTAATTCTTTGGCGCTAATATTTCTAATAGCAATCTCTTCTTCATTGTGAAGTCCGCAAAAAAATTCGTAATCTATAAGCTCTTTTATAGATGGTGTTTTACCGCAGATGGGGCAATTGCCATCTTTTTGCAAACGAAGCTCTTTAAATCTCATCTTCCATGCATCAAATACCAAAAGTCTGCCTATGAGCGCTCCATCTTCACCGCCTATTATAAGCTTTATCGCTTCATTCGCCTGGATAGACCCGACAATTCCAGGAAGCACTCCAAAAACGCCCGCTTCACCGCAGCTTGGTGCAAATCCTACCGGAGGGGGAGCTGGAAAAACGCACCTGTAGCAAGCCCCTTTTTTGCTCCAAAAAACGCTTGACTGACCCTCAAAACGAAATATAGAACCATAAACCAAAGGTTTACCCAAAAGCACGCAAGCATCATTCACAAGATAGCGTGCAGGAAAATTATCCGTGCAGTCTGCTACAACATCAAAATCTTTTAAAATTTCAAGTGCATTTTGACTTGTCAGTTTTGTGTCAAAAATTAAAACATTAATATGCGGATTTATATCGAGTATCGCCTCTTTTGCAGATAAAGTTTTTCTTTTCCCTACATTTTTTGTTTTATGGATAATTTGTCTTTGAAGATTGCTCACATCTACTTCATCAAAATCCACAATACCGATAGTCCCCACACCTGCGGCTGCCAAATATAAACCTATAGGCGAACCCAAAGCACCGCCGCCTACTATTAAAACTTTGCTTTTTTTGAGTTTTTTTTGCCCCTCTATGCCGACATTGGGCAATATAATGTGACGGCTGTATCTTGTTATCTCATCAGGCGAGAGATTTGGCAAAACGCCCGCACTGCTAAAATGCTGCATATTTTTATCTCCTATAATGTATATAAAGCGTATTATACTTAATAAGAGCTATTTTGTCATAAATTTTTATTTGATGTACAAAGATTTTATCTATTTTAAGTTATTTAAAGAGAAAAGAAATGTCGAGCCTTCATTTATTACACTTTCTATTTTTAACTCCAACCCATGTATTTTAAGTATATAAGAGACAAATGTCAGTCCGAGCCCTAAAGAGTTATCCCAGCTTCTGCCCTCCACGCGGTAAAATTTATCTGTGATTTTGTCTATCTCCTCCTTAGCTATCCCAATGCCGTTATCCATTACGCTAAAAATCCCATCTTTTAACTTCACATGCACAACGCCCTCCGAATACTTCAAAGCGTTGCTTATGAGATTTGAGACGGCTATCTCCATCATTTGGGCGTCTGCTTTTACAAGCGTCTCTTCGCCGTCATAGACAATCTCTCTTGAAGGTTCCGCGATAGAAAACGAAGCGACGCTCTCTTTGGCTAACTCGTTGAAGTCAAATTCGACGGTTTGAAAAGGCAAATCGCCGCTTTCAAGTTTAACAGCCAAAGAGAGTCTGTCTATCATATCGGAAATTTTTTGAGCATTTTT
>JAIROK010000044.1 GCA_031257555.1 Campylobacteraceae bacterium
ACCAAAAAAATAGACGGCGTTATCGTCGGCAAAGCGTATTACGAAGGAACGATAGATTTAAAAGAGGCAATTTCACGCCTGATGTAAAGAGTATTCAAAGTATTTTTAGCTAAAATAAATCTTTTTATAAAAAGTGAATTTATAAGATTGAGGTCTTGATGAGTGAAAACTATTTTGAATTAACTATTTGCCCCTCTTCTCATGCAGAAATTTTCAGTGACTTTTTACTCTCATTTACAGATGCTCTTGAAGAGAAAGGCGATGAGCTTATCCTAAGAAGCGAAGAATCTTTGGATGAAGTGGTTTTGGGTGTAAATGAATTTGCCAAAAAACTGTCCGAGAAACTATTCTGCGAGATAACAGTTCAAACATCTTTACAAAAAAAACAAAATGAAGATTGGATAAAAAAATACCAAAACTCAGTCCAGCCAATACAAGCAGGTTCTATTTATGTGCATCCAAGTTGGGAAAAAGGCAAAGAGTCTTTGACAAATATTATTATAGACCCTGCTTTGGCATTTGGTTCGGGTCATCATGAAAGCACATACGGATGTTTATTAATGCTGCAAAGGTATATCAATATCGGCAGCAGAATGCTTGATGTAGGCACGGGAAGCGGCATTTTGGCTATAGCGGCTTCAAAACTTGGAGCGATTGCCGATATTTGTGATACAGACGAACAGGCTTTGGAATCAGCAAAAGAGAATTTTTCTAAAAATGGCGTAAAGTATAAAAATGCCTGGCTTGGCTCCGCGAACGAGGCAAAAAAGCAAGCAAACGGCATAAAATACAATATAATAGCAGCAAATATAGTAGCGGATGTGCTTTTGATGATAGAAAAAGATTTGATAGATAGACTCTTTGACGATGGTATTTTGATACTTTCTGGAATTTTAGATAAATACGAAGAGCGTATTAAATCGGTGTACAGTTCATTAACGCTTATCGACGAATTCATCACAAATGAATGGCGCACATTAGTTTACAAAAGGTAATATCATGGAACAAAAAAACAATAACGACAACAAACAACCGCAAAATAACAATTTCTTCAATAAAAATCCATTACTTGTTTTTGCGATTTTTTCAATCGTGATAATAGTAATTTTCAAAATGTTTGCTAATCCTTCAAATGATGGAATGAGCATTTCAAGTGCAAACCTACCTACAAAAACCATCAGTTATTATGAGTTTAAAGAGCTCATCAAAAGTGATGCCATAGAAAAAGTAGAGATAGGTCAAACGATAATCAGAGCTATCTCAAAAGGTAATATCGTAAGTCAAAAAACATCTTACGTAGTCAAAAAAGTAGGTGAAGACAATTCACTGCTTCCTTTGCTTGAAGAAAAAAAGGTACCATACGGCGGATACAGCGAATCAAATTGGATTAGCGATATCGCATCATGGCTGCTTCCAATATTTATATTTTTTGCTATATGGCTATTCTTAGCCAATCGTATGCAAAAAAATATGGGCGGCGGCATTTTAGGCATTGGCAGTAGTAAAAAACTTGTAAATTCCGAAAAACCCAAAGTTAAATTTACAGATGTAGCAGGTGTCGAAGAAGCAAAAGAAGAAGTCATGGAGATAGTAGATTTTCTGCGTCATCCGGATAGGTACATAAGACTTGGGGCTAAAATCCCAAAGGGAGTATTATTGGTAGGACCTCCGGGAACTGGTAAAACGTTATTGGCAAAAGCAGTAGCAGGAGAAGCTGACGTTCCATTTTTTTCGGTTTCAGGTTCAAGTTTTATTGAGATGTTTGTAGGTGTGGGCGCCAGCAGAGTAAGAGACCTTTTTGAAAATGCAAAAAAATCTGCTCCTGCAATTGTATTTATAGATGAGATTGATACCATAGGTAAAAGCAGAGCCGCAGGCGGACAACTTGGCGGAAACGACGAGAGAGAGCAAACTTTAAACCAGCTTTTGGCTGAAATGGACGGTTTTAGTTCGGATTTGTCGCCCGTAATTGTTTTAGCTGCTACAAACAGACCCGAAGTACTTGACTCTGCACTTTTAAGACCGGGTCGTTTTGACAGACAAGTTTTAGTAGATAGACCAGACCTTAAAGGAAGACTTGCCATATTGCAAGTACATGTAAAAGATATAAAACTTGCAAAAAATGTCGATTTGGAAGAGATAGCAAAAATGACTGTAGGATTTGCCGGTGCGGATTTAGCAAATGTGATAAATGAAGCCGCACTTCTTGCAGGACGCGAATCAAAAGAGTATGTGGAACAAAAAGACTTTTTGGAAGCTTTTGAGAGAGCTGCTATCGGCTTAAAGAAAAAGGGAAGAACAATAAATCCTAAAGAGAAAAAGATAGTAGCTTACCATGAAAGCGGACATGCACTTATAGGAGAGCTTACAAAAGGGTATACAAAAACGACAAAAGTTACTATTGTGCCGCGCGGACTTGGTATCTTGGGTTATTCGATGAATACACCGGAAGAAAATAGATTTTTAAAACAAAAATATGAACTTATCGCAGAAGTTGATGTTTTATTGGCAGGACGCGCATCTGAAAAAATATTTTTAGGCGAAATATCAAATGGCGCTTCAAATGATTTGGATAGAGCTACAAGCATCATCAAATCTATGGTCGGTATGTACGGTATGAGCGAAGTAGCAGGGCTTATGGTTTTAGAGCGCAGACAAAATATGTTCTTAAACGGTGGTCAAACCATCAAAGATTACAGTGATAAGACTGCTGAAGAGATGGATAAATTTGTCAAAGCAAAACTTGACGAGAGATTTGGCATAGTTTTAAGTAAGCTTGAAGAGTATAGCGGCGCTATAGAGGATATGGTAAAAGCGCTTTATGAGAAAGAGACTATAGAGGGAGATGAGGTTCGCGACATAATAAGAAATTTTGAAAAAGCAAACAATATGCCCTCTGGGATACAAATAGATTTGGAATCAGCGTCAAAAAACACCGATACACAAACAGATCATGGAGTCTAAATAAAGAATGTACAGGCAATTTACCACAACACAAATTATTGCCAAAGAGGGTTGGCGCAATATAGCCATAGTATTTGCAATATTTCTACTATCATGCCTCATAGGCTTTGGTTCACATATTATGCTTGTTATTTTGCTGATTATTATCGCTATTTATAGAAACCCTGAAAGAATTGCAGCAGACGATGATCATTTGGCTATTTTAGCGCCGATTGATGGAAAAATTACTGCTATAGAAAGCGTTGAAGATTACTCTTCAAATGGCAAATCTTTGTATGTCAAAATTCGCTCTTTGCCGTTTGATGTTAGCATTATACGCTCACCTGTATCAGCCAATCTTATAGACACTAAAGTGATTCATGGTCTTTCCTTGCTGCCTGACAAAAAAGAAGCTCAAAAACTAAATGAACGGCTTGAGATGAAATACTCTTACAAGGATTCATCTTTTATAATTCGTGTTATAGCAGGCGTATTAGCCAGAAAAATCCACTTTGCCAAAAGCAAGGGAGCTATAAAAGCAGGTGAGAGGATAGCTTTTATAACAGATGGCATAGTGGAGCTGTTTTTACCATACGATTCAAGGATAAAGCTCTCGGTAGGGGATTATGTAAAGGGTGGCGAGAGCATAATGGGATATTTTGCCTATAAGGATTAAAAATGAATAATGAAACAAAAAACGGAAAGCTCTATTTTAGCTATTTATTGCCAAATCTATTCACTGCTGCAAGTGCATTTTTGGGAGTTGCTTCAATAGTAGCCGCTTCGCAGGATAATTTCAGCAGATCGGCATTTTATATTATACTTGCACTCATCTGCGATGGACTTGACGGCAGGGTAGCGCGTCTTACAAAAACAACAAGTAAATTTGGCGTGGAGTTCGATTCGCTTGCCGATGTTATAGCATTTGGTGCAGCCCCAGCAATGTTCTTTTACTTCAGTGTAGGAGAAGACTACGGAAGAGTTGGTGTATTGCTTGCCGCCATTTACGTGATTTTTGGCGCGATAAGGCTTGCAAGATTTAATGTTATGAGTCCATCATCAGAACCATCTGTATTTATAGGTTTGCCCATACCAACAGCGGCGATTTTAGTCATAACGTGGGGACTTATGTTTCAAAAGTATGAGATATTTAACGATTTTGGATATATACTTTTGGTTTTGCAAGCTCTTGCGTCATTTTTGATGGTAAGCAACATAAGATATCCGAGCTTCAAAAAGATGGATTTCAAAAAATCTCAAAATATTAAAATTCTAACAATTTTAGTGATAGTATTCTCAACAATCTATATATTTAGGATAGCCGCAATCACTATTTTTGTAAGCATCTACGTTTTGTACGGCATCGTAAGAGTTGTGTATAACTATATTATTGCAAAAAACAGGAAAAACAAGTATAATACCTGACTAAATTTTTTAAACAAAGGAGCTTCGTATGAATGGTGTAAGCATAGGCATTGCCAAATACATCAAAATCTTACCTAAAATTGAGATTAAAAACGCGCTCCTGCTTCATTTATCCGCACTTTTTTCCCTGTAATTTTTGTTTTAGTTTTCAACTTT
>JAIROK010000033.1 GCA_031257555.1 Campylobacteraceae bacterium
CAATAAAAACAGAAATATTTTTGGTCTCATGCCTCATCCCGAACGCGCCATAGAAAAACTTTTGGGAAGCGATGACGGCGTAAAAATGCTGCGAGGATTTATAAAAAGCGCATGAAAAAGATTGTATGTTTCCTCCTTTGTATTTTCTTCATTGCATTTGCCCAAACATCATTTCAAGATGAAGAACAAGAAGAAAATTTTTACCAAGAGGATAAGCAAGAGGAAGTTTTGCTTCAAGATGAAAAACAAGAAGAAACTTCATATCAAGATGAAAAGCAAGAGGATAACATATATTCGAAATCTATCTTTTTATCATATGAGAACATACCATCTTCCATTTATGTAGGAGAAATTTTTCCGATAACGATAAAAGCCATAATAACCCGCAGCAACTTTGATAAAATCGTAACTTATACAATTAATGAAAACAATTTTCTCATTCTAAATCCAAAAAGTGAATGGATACACGATTTAAACAACCAATACTTCACAAATACTTTTTATTTGCAAGCTTTGAATGCATCATCGAAGTTACCGAATTTTTCTGTAGAACTTGTGGACAATGAGGGTATTTTCTTAGACAATGATGAACTTGAAGGAGCGCAAATAGAGATTGCTCCGGTAGGTGAAAATGCCAAATTTTCAGGCGTTGTAGCTCAATCTTTTAAAATAGCAAATAATGTAACAAATAAATTTGACGATACATCTTTGATAGTAACTCTTGAAATAGAAGCAACTTACAGCAATCTAAAAAATTTTAAACTAAAAAATTATACCAACGGCTCAATAAATGCCTTTAAAGATGATGTTGTGCTCCAATACATTGAGTACGATATCATCGTTCCTAACTATACTCAATCATTAGAATTTACCTACTTTAACACAAAAGATCATGACTTTCAAACTATCCATGTTCCTTTGCATGTAAAAAGCGACGATGTTAGTACTCACACTGATTTAAACCCTAAGGATAGTAAGTTTAAACTTTATAAAGACATATTTTTTGTTATTGCTTTACTGCTTTTAATAGCTCTTTTTATTTACAAAAAACAAAAAGCCGCTCTTGTCGGTGCAGTTTTAATAGGATTGTATCTGTTTTATTCAAATAATCCTTTTAATAAAATCAAACTTGATTCCAACACTACCATTCGTGTTTTACCTACAGAAAAATCATCTGTTTTTCATGTAACCGAAGGCGAACTTGAAGTTGAAAAACTCTCGAGCAAAAACGATTATATAAAGATTTTGCTGCCAAGCGGACGCATTGGCTGGGTAAAAGAAAAAAGCGATACCGACTTTTCCAATGTTACAAAAAATTAAAGCCATTTTAATAGCAGCAATCTTCATCTTGAGCATCTCTATAATTATTATTTTTATGTTTTTCTTTAAGAAGCAAAATCGCAAGATAAGAAGAATATGGGCTAATTTACAGCGATTTATAATAGGCTTTAAGATAAAAACCAAAGGCTCTTTTGACAACAGAGCAAAATTACTTATCATAAATCATCAAAGTATGATGGATATAGTCGCCATGGAAGCACTTTTAAAAAAAGATGAAGATATAGCATGGGTCGCCAAAAAAGAGATATTTGATTTGCCGTTTTTAGGTCAAAGCGTAAAATTATCAAAAATGATTTGCCTTGACAGGGGCGACAAAAGAGCGATAGTAAAACTCTTAAAAGACGTCAAAGACAGGATTGACAATAACCGCCCCGTGATAATATTTCCAGAAGGCACAAGAGGCGAAGGCGAAAAACTGTTAGATTTTCAAATCGGTGCAAAAATCATTGCCGAAAAACTTGGTCTTATGATACAACCTGTTGTCATCGCAAACGCAAGGCATGTTTTTGATTCGCAAAATTTAAAAGTAAATGGCGGCAAAATAACAGTATCTTTTATGCCGACTGTAAATCCCAAAGATAATGAAGATTGGTATGAAAAACTTCACAGCGATATGCAAAAAGAGTTAGATAGTCTTTTAAAAGTATCTTGATTTATATATCCTCATGCTGCAAAGCAGATAATTGATTTAATAAATCATGAGATTAATGACGTTTTATTTGCTCCCTACAATATTTATATGTAAAAAATCTTTTTTTACACTTATAAAAAGGCTATAATTTTCTCTTTTTTATTTCTATATAAATGAAAAAATTTTAAAATACCGCTTTGAAAAAATAATAAGGAGAAAATATGGCAAAACATAAATTTCAAACAGAAGTTACGCAGCTTCTAAACCTGATGATTCACTCTTTATACTCAAATAAAGAGATTTTTCTAAGAGAACTTATCTCAAACGCTTCGGATGCGCTTGATAAGTTAAACTACCTGTCGCTCACAGATGAAAAGTATAAAAGCGTGCAGTACGAACCCAAAATCACCATTATCGCGGACAAAAAAGCAAATACCCTGACGATTGAAGACAGCGGTATCGGCATGAATGAAGAGGATTTGATAAACAACCTCGGCACCATCGCCAAAAGCGGCACAAAGTCATTCGTAGAACATTTAAGTGGAGATGCCAAAAAAGATTCGTCCCTGATAGGTCAGTTTGGCGTCGGGTTTTATTCTGCTTTTATGGTCGCCGACAAGATAGAGGTTTTGAGCAAAAAAGCGCTTGAAGAGGACGCGTATCTTTGGAGCAGCAGCGCCGAGAGC
>JAIROK010000057.1 GCA_031257555.1 Campylobacteraceae bacterium
TGTTTTAAGCCATAGCATAGCCATGACTTGATGATGAGAGTATTTTTCGTAATATTCAACGACCAATTTATTTGTGAGTTCATGCATAATCGTATGGACTCTTTCAAATGATTCTATTACGGTTTTTCTATCCATTTTATCTCTTTTTTAATTATTTTTATTTGAAATAATTTTTGGAAAAAATATTTTAGCAGAAAAACGATTAAGGAAGTATAATGTTTAGGAAATAGTTTTTATATCCATATCGGTGCTTCTTCCATTTCAGGACTGCCTTGAAGCAATTGATGCGGCTCATACTCCGCTTTATATACTAAACTCGGACACTCTTTTACGTAGTAACCCAAATATATCCAATCCAACCCTTTTCTTTGTGCCAGCAAAATCTGTTGATATATAGAGTATCTGCCAAGTGAAAACTTGAAAAAGTCTGGGTCGTAAAAAAAATATATAGATGATATGCCATTGTCTGTAAAGTCTATCAAATCAACGGCTACCATTTTATTTTCATAAAAATATAAAACCTCTTTGCCAAACCTCCCGCATCCTGCTACGTGCAATTCAAAATAGCTTTTTGGTGTCAATTCATAATATTTCCACCCTTTTTTAGCGCTCATAAATTTATGATATTTTTCATAAAGCTCCAAATGTTTTTGCGTTAAAGATGGTTCGCAGATAATCATTTGAGTGTTTTGATTTTTTTTAAAGATGCGTTTTGCCGAATGAGAAAATTTAAAATTTTTAACATCTATACGCAGATTTATACACTCTGTGCACTTTTTGCAATTTGGTCTTGAAAAGTAAAGCCCAAACCTTCGCCATCCGCGTTCAACCAGTGTGCTATTTAATGAAAAGGGGCAGTCTAAAATATATTTATAGTGCATAGTGCAAATCTTGCCCTTAAGATAAGAACATTCGTGCGGAAGCGTTGAAAATTCTACTATTTGCGGCTCTTTCATGTTAGACTTTTTAAATATCTGCCTTTTCCATAAACTCTTTAAATTCTGCCTTAAGCCTGTCTTCTTTGCTGTTTGTATTCAAAGTAGTTGTGTTTTTCGTATCTTGTTGGTTCTTTTTGATATTTTGCTTGCTCTCTAATTTCAGCTTCTGTTTCAATTCTTTTAGATCGTTAAACATATCGTTCATTTATCTTTCCTTACATATTAAAATGTCAGGTAATTATATCAAATTTATAATACGGCAATGAAATAAAATTTTATCAAATCCCACTTTGTGCTAAAAACAGAGCAGCAATGATAAGCGCAGTTCCTGCTATCTTATTTTGAATACGCATAAAATTACTACTGCTTATATATTTTTTCATTGTGGAGCCAAGCGCGCCGTATCCGCTCATGACTATCAAATCAACACAGATTAGGGTAGTGCAGATTATCACAAGTTGTGTGATTTTTGGTTCATTCAAAGATAAAAATTGCGGTATAAAAGCCAAAAGAAAAACCGTGGCTTTTAGATTTGTCAGATTTACAAGACAAGCTTTAATAAAAAGAGATGAAAACTTGAATGTTTTTCCCATATTTTCATGTTTAAAATCATTATTGGAAGAGTAAAAACATGTAATTCCAAAATAGATAAGATATAAAACACCAGACCATTTAATGATACTATACAGCGTTACAGACGCCGCTATAATGCCACCAAGACCTGCACAAACCATGACAATTTGCGCCAGATATCCGACTTGCAACCCTGCTATGGCAGCATAAGAGCGTTTAAAACCGTAGTTTACAGCACTGTTTATAGTGGTTATAGCGCCGACTCCGGGGGAGATGCTGATAAGAAAAGAGGCTACAAGCATTGTAAACCATATGTGAAATTCCAAAGTTATCTCCTAAATTTATCTTTTGCAAATTCTTCGGCTACATTGGCAGCTTCTTTTAGCTTATTGCTGTCAAAATGGGTATAAATGCGCGAAGTATTGAGGCTTGCATGCCCTAAAGCCTCTTGCACAAGAACTATATCTTTTCGTCTATGGTAGAGCAGGGTGGCAAATGTGTGACGCAGCATATGAGCACCGTTCTTCTCCTTCTTGACACCTGCGATTGCCAACATCTGTTCTACTATGCGGCTTACATAAGCTTGTGTAAGCTTAGTGCCGTTTCTGTTGCAAAAAAGCAGTCCATCTTTATTTGGCAACAAGTTTTCGATATATTCTTTCAGTTCGTTGTTTACTAAATTTCGTTTTATCAAAACAACCCTGTATTTATTGCCTTTCCCTCTTATCCTCAAGACAAAACAATCTTTATCTTCGCTTACATCGCGTACTTTAAGCCACAAAGCCTCTGAAACACGAATGCCCGTATATATGATAAACTTTACCATCAATCTATTTCGCAAAGCCGCACTTTTAAACGGACACTTATCGATAGCCTCCAAAAAACGCTTCAATTCGTTTTCATTCATAAATTCCGGTAACTTTTGACCTTTTTTACCGACAATTCCGCCCCAATGTTTCAATTCTATATTATACACGTGCGATTTACCGTCTTCTTCGGCATTTTGCTTGTCAAGATAAGAAAAAAAGGATAAAACAGCCATTCTATGATTTTTTTTGCTTGCATCGCTAAGCCCGCCTGTACTACTTGCTAAAAAATCGCTCAAAGTCTCTTCATCTATCTGATTCATAGAATAAAACTTTTGAAAAATAAGCATATCGTACAATTTTCTCAATGGAATAAAATATGTATTTATACCGGTTAAACCCGCATTTCTGGCTTTTTTGACAAGTTCATCAAGCTCATCTATATCTTTTATATTTTTTGTAAGTTCCAACATAACGCTTTGAAGAACTTTTGGCTCTTTTAACTCTTTATTTGACAAAGAATTGAGTTTTGCACGCACAAAGCGGCAGAGCCAAAAGAGCAGGGTGTCTTCAAATTTATCTTCACAATCTAATGGATATCTCACGTAATGCCTTTTATATAGTTTTACAGTGCTCATTGTAGCATAAAAAATTGTTTTGAAAACTATATTTGATTTTTGATTGTCGATAAGTCAAATTTTTACTTAAATACCACTTTTTGATTTTAAAAAGCCAATATGTATTTTAGTGTGTACTTTTTTGAGAAAAAATATTACTGCAAATCTCATGTATAGATTTTAATCAAAATTACATAGTAGTTGAAAATCAAAATACATAAAAAAGCTTTTAAATAACCTAATCATGGGGATATATTTTTATCTTAAAATACGAATGTATTTGTATAGGTAAATCTATCTAAATGCAATATCATATCTATTTTTGTATTGAAAACTGCAATTTTCAAACTAAAATTTTTAATCTTTTTGATTTTCCGTTAAACTTATAATTCGCTTAACTTAAATAAAAAAGTTAATTTTAGATTTTTCAAAACAAAAAATTCAGGCGGCGTACGACGCAGAATTTATTTTCGCGCTGTACGGTAAAACATTTTACATATTACATATTTTCTTTACAAAATTAAGATAGTATTAATTTTTTTGAGTAGTAAAATAAAAGTAAAATATGTTTGAATACATGGACAATTCCACCTTAACAACCGCTTGACAAGTTAGAAAGTACAACAGATAGAAAGGAAAAATGAGATGAAATACATAATGCTTGCTGTAAAATTTATTGTTGAAAAATGGAATATAGTTTTGTGTTGCCTTATTGTTTTTTTGATTATAGCGTTAATAGTGTTACTTTTTTTTAAATGTTCTTTTAAAATCAAAGCTTGATGCTTGCACAGTAGAAAACACAATTATAAAGCAAGAGATAAAACACATGCAAGAGATGCAAGAGTTGAAAGTCTCATATGCAAATAAAAGACTATAGAGAAAAACATTATAGAGTACAAAGATACAATCATATATATAGATAGGATACAAAAAGATGAAACAAAAAGTGACTGCGATAACGCTCTTGCTCTTTTACGCGCTAACTTTTAACGCATGTAGTACAAAAGAGTATATATACGCGCCCTGCTCTATTCAGACGCCGGAGCGTCTTTACAACTTTGCATGCGAAGACGTTCAAGATGACTTTAGCTTTGTAAAATGCGTGATTATAAGCACGGTAAAAGCATTTCATTATCGCTGCTTCTGTCTCCTTTGTTGCGATCAATTAAAAATAATACAATTAGTGCAAGCAATACGGTTAGTGTAAAAACAGCAATAAAAAATAATTTTTTCATCATGTCCTACCTTTTTCAATATTGTTATGATTATACATAAAAGACTGCGTTATGTATTTAGTTTTAACTATTTTTTTCTGATTTACCAACCCACCCTGCTCCAAAACCATAGACAAAAGATTAAAAAAACTTAAATCCTTCTCCAAGATAATATGTCCGGACTGCCTTATTTTGCGCTACTTCATCGCTTGTTCCGCTGGCAAGCAAAGAGCCGTCTTTTATCACATAAGCCCTGTCGCAGATAGCCAAAGTTTCGCGCACATTGTGGTCGGTGATGAGAACGCCGATATTTAATTTCGTCAAATCTTTTACGATATTTTGTATATCATTTACGGCTATCGGGTCAACTCCAGCAAACGGTTCGTCCAAAAGTAGGAATTTTGGCATGATGGCAAGTGAGCGCGCTATCTCGCATCGTCTGCGCTCCCCGCCGCTTAAGCTCACGCCTTTTCTTTGGCGTATAGGCTGGATATTTAAAAGGTCTAAAAGTTCTTCAATCCTGTTTTCTCTCTCCTCTTTACCTTTACATGCTATCTCAACTGCCAATGCAAGATTTTC
>JAIROK010000058.1 GCA_031257555.1 Campylobacteraceae bacterium
ATAAAAATCTTCCGCATAGGCACGCTTGTATTTCTTAGCGGCACATTTTTAGCCGGACTTTCTAATTCGCTTGAAACTCTTATCGCCGCGCGCACTATTCAAGCGTTGGGCGCCAGTATGACTATGTCCACAAATCTTGGCATCATAACAGAGATATTCACGCCGCAAGAAAGAGGCAAAGCGCTTGGGTTTATAGGCTCTGTCGTGTCGCTTGGAACTATCACGGGTCCTAGCGTAGGCGGCATTATCGTGCATTATCTACCGTGGTCGTATATCTTTTGGCTTAACGTTCCGTTTGGACTTTTAACGCTTTTTTTAGGAATGAAGTATCTGCCCAAAGATATATCAAAAACAAAAAGCAAGGTTGATTTCGCGGGCTTTTTTATCTACGCGGCGGCGATTATACTCTTTTTTGGCTCCATGTTTATGGGGCAGGAGATAGGATTTGGCAAGCTTATGATACAAATACCCCTTGCTCTTTCACTGCTGTTTGTTATATTTTTCATCAAATACGAGTACGGCAAAAACTCACCCTTGATAGAATTTGCGATATTTAAAAACAAAACCGTAACCATAGGGCTTATCTGCGCTTTTATAGTCTTTGGCGCAAACTTCTTTTTTGCCATACTGATGCCCTTTTATCTGCAAACGGCAAGAGGCTACACTCCAAGCGCGGCAGGATTTATCATGATGGCTTTTCCTATCGTTATGGTGATAGCGGCGCCCATAGCGGGAAGTCTTGTGTATAAACTGGGAGCAAACAGACTAACTATGCTTGGACTTGGCATTATCACGCTTGTAAATTTTCTGCTTATATTTTTGAAGATAGATACAAATATCGTCTATTTTATCACGCTTGTAGCTCTCATAGGACTTGGAAACGCGCTTTTCCAATCCCCAAATAACACGACTATCATGAGCTCTGCCGACAAACGCTATCTTGGCGTTATCGGCAGTTTAAACGCGCTTGCAAGAAATGTCGGAAACATAACAGGCGTAACATTTGCCACGACGATACTCTTTGCCGCTATGAGTTTTAAAGCGGGAGAACATATCTCTACTTATGTGAAAGGCGAAGAGGAGCTTTTTATATTTGGCATGCACGTTACGTTTATCGTGTCATTGATATTTATGATGATAGCTTTGATGATATCTTGCATACGATTTAAAAAGAGGTAAAAACAAAATGGAGGTTTTAAACATTTATGTACAAATAGGAGCGAAGATACCAAAATCTATATGAGATACCCGAAGTTCAAAAGAACCGCTTGAAGATATTTTTCAGCGTTATGCTTTTTAACTTTTTAGCGGCAGTATCGTAAATATCGCATTTCCGGTCACAATGAACAAATCCATCCGGATAGTTGCGGCATACATGATAATTTTATGCACATTCTTGATACTTTTCGGTAAAGCGGGTGATGGGAAGATAAAAATCTTTAGAATCGGAATAGCTATCTTTATAACGGGCTCCTTTTTGGCAGGCTTTAGCAATTCGCTGTTTATGCTGATATTTGCCCGCATCATTCAAGCTTTGGGTGATAGCATGACTATGTCTGTAAATTTTGGGATCATAGTCGAAATATTTTCATTAAAAGAGAGAGCCAAAGTCATAGGTTTTGTAAGCTCGATAGCATCGCTTGGCACCTTATGTATTTTGGATTAGCGTACCTTTTGATGTATTTTGGAACAAAATATCTGCCAAAAGATATCTTAAAAAGCAAATCAAAGATAGATTTTACAGGTTTTTGCATATATGCCGTATTTATCGTATCATTTTTTGCAGCCATGTTTATGGGGCAAGAGACAGGCTTTGCAAAACCCGTGATAGTTTTTCTATTTTTGTCGTCAATCATTAGCATAATTATCTTCATAAAATACGAACTTAAGAAAAAATCACCCCTTATAGAATTTGCCATTTTTAAGATAAGATCAGTCAGAACAGGTCTTTTTTGTGCATTTGCAGTAGTCGCTTCAAACTACTTTTTCAATATCCTCATGCCCTTTTACTTGCAAAATGCAAGAGAGTGCTCGGCAAGCCGCACAGGATTTATCTTGATGATACTGCTCGTAATGATGATATGCGCTCCGATTTCCGGGATTGTAGCAGCAAAGATAAAAATCGGTATGATGTGCACATGCTTTGTTAATTTTCATACGCATTGATACCGACATACTATTTTTTCCTTTTATGGCGGCATTAGTCGGCATTGGTTCAGCTTTGTTTTTGCCTCCAAATAATACCTCCGTTATGAGCTTTGTCGATAAAAGTTATCTTGGAGCGATAGGCAGTTTAAACTCTTTGGCAAAAAATATCGGCAACATTTCGAGAGTTACACTTGCTACAACGATACTTTTTGCAGCCATGAGTATAAGATCAGGCTTACACGTGAGAACTTTTACAAAAGGCGAAGAGGAACTTTTTGTATATGGCATTTACGGTGTCATTTTTGCTTCTTGTGACGGCAGCGGTTTTGTCTTACAGACAGATTGGAAATTGCAAATGAACATATCTTTAAGATTGTTTCAAAAAAGAGTTTTAGTTTTGTTGCGAATTTAGCTTTTTGAGTTTCTTTGATATCCTCACTGCGCGTTTTTTATCATTTTCTAATCTTATTAACTCACCAAACGCAATATCTAACATTTTAAAAGCATCAAAATTATTCGGATTTAACTCTATCGCTTTTTTGTATTTTTTGATACTTTCACGATATAAACTTTCATCATTTTTTAATCTCGCTAAATCTAAAAGCGCAAGACCCCAATTACCCAAAGCAAGAGCATTATCTTGAACCATGTCGATAGATGTTTGATATTTCTTTATAGCTTTTTCATACTCTTTATTTAGATGATACTCTATGGCTTCCTTAAGGTATTGCAGCGATAGTGTTTTAATGCGATTGTGCTCGCTTGATGTTTCATTTGTTAACTTTTCTAATTTTTGTTTAACATTTTCGAGATCTTCTCTTAGCTGTTTTTCATCGTTCTTTTTTCGCTCCAACTCTCTTTTTTTTGCCAGGATAGCTTTTATGATTTCTTTCACGTCAGAATAATTCTTAATCTTTATCGGTTTTAAAAAATCAGACAATTCATTACTCACACTTTCTCTTGATACTATAAAATGTTTACGTTTGCTATACTTGCCAAGGAGTCTTTTGACATTCGAAAAATATGATTTATTTGAAATTCCCCCATGCTGTAACCTAAAAACAGTATGGTTTTATTTGCAAAAAAGTTTCCCAAGTGAAATATAACACGTTTGGCATCTTCATGAATATCTTCATATAGCTTCCTGTAGTTTGAAGGTAAGATTATCATCGAATCACCATCTGTTATGCTGCCATGCAATTTAAGTATGGCTGGATCATCTTTTTCTATGAAAGCAGCCAATTTTTTATCTCTGCCGGCAAAAACTACATTGATTTCTTGAGAAGATGCGGCTTTTTCAAATGCGTCATCATAATTTGTAGCAATTATATTGTTGGATACTTGAAGTAAGTTTTTGTGCAGACTATAATCGTTATTTTTATCTAACTTGTAGAACTCTTTGGCAAATTCTGCAACTTCATTATTGTCTATATGCTCATCTTTTTCAATCAATTCTAAAATATCGATAGGTTCACATTTCCCTATCAAATCTTGTGAATGTTCTATGCCATGCTTCTTTTTAAGATATTCCAATAACTTTTTTATTTCCTCTATTTTCTCTATTTCCTGTAAATTCTCAATGGGCTCACGTTCTCCTGTCAAACATTGCAAATACTTTACGTCACAATGCTTCTTTTCAAGATATTTCAATAACTCTTTTATTAAATTTTTCCAATCTTTTATTTCATCTCCATTGGTATTTGTAAAATTGTATGAGAGTCCGGCACCTGCAAAGACTACTAAACTGTTATTTTCAATGGCTTTTATCAGCTGTTACGGTAATGTTATCTTAGCCATATTCACTCCTTGCCGGGCAGTAGCTGCTAAAGCGTTTTGAGTGATTATTTTATGACAAATTTACTTATTTGTATTTTAAATATTATATTTACTTTTTATAAATATGACTGCTCAAAATCCCTCTTCTATTATCAGATAAAGATACTCCACCTCTTCATTATCAAGTAAAATCGTCTGTTTTGTGGAAAAAAGCTTTTTGACTTTGGAGATTTCCAAACCTTTACGGTGAATGCACTCTGTGTGAGCAGGCAAAAAAGCTCTGGCAAGTGCCAACTTATCATCTGTGATTTTTTCTTCACATAAAAAACATTCATCAAGCGAATGAAGTCTACCTTCATGTTCAAGGAGTTTCAAATATGCCTCAACTATGACTCTTTTTGGATTTTGTCTTTGCCATTTTTTGGCACAATCTGTCAAAAGTTCAAAATAAAAACTGTCAATATTTTCGATATCTCTTAAATGCCCATAAAAAAGTTTTACAAATTGCTGCCAAAAATAAAATCTATCTCTGTCAAGATTCCAACTGTAAGCTAAATGTATCACATTTCTTAACTGCGCTATGTTTGTTTTAATACTCATTTGTGTCTCAAAATCTATCAAATATCCAAGATTTATCGTCGAGTGTCTTGCGCCGTAAAATCTATATGTTGTTTTGAGTTTATTAACAGTCAGTATGCAGACTATCAAATCTTCATCGCGAACTTTATTGATATTTATAATGAATCCTTGCATGAATACCTTTGTTTTTTACGTATATGTTTTATTTTATCATAAGATAAAGCACATTTGGGTACCATTCAAACAAAAAATGGACTTTGATTATGGAATTTTTACAAGCCGCCATAAATGCCAATCGTGAAATTTACGACCTTTTGCAAAGTTTGCCCCATACTCTTTTATGCGAACAACTATCACGCGGTTATGGTGGAGACATAAGCGTAAAAGCAGATATAGAGGCTGAAAATATTTTCATAAAACATTTGGGTAAATTTGGCAAAATATACTCGGAAGAGAGCGGCATAGTAGGAAATGGTGATAATACTATAATCATAGACCCGATTGACGGCAGTAAAAATTTTATCTCAAACATACCATACTTTGGCACATCTACAGCAAAAGAAAAAAACGGTATAGTAACTCATGCAGTTGTTGCAAATCTCTCAAATGGCTCTTTATATATAAAAAACTCTGATATTTTTCAAAAACGCTCATTATTTAACAACAAACAAGAAAATATAGTTCCTAGTGACTTTTCAAATATCGGTATCTTTGAAAAGTCTTATAAGTCCGATAAACTTCACGATTTTTTAAAAAGCGAACATTTAAAATACCGTTCTATGGGAGCTTTGGCACTATCTTTGAGCATGGCTCATGAAGTAAAATTTGTACTATATGAAGGACCCATAAGGGAGTTTGACATAGCAGGGGGTTGGTATATATGTGAGGATATTTTTAGATTTAAAAATGATAATTTTCTACTTGTAAGTAAAGATAAGGGAATATTTGATAAAATTTCTAATTTTATAAAGGAGCAATCTGTAAATGGATTTTTCTAAAATATTCAAAACGCGCAGAGAACAACCCAAAGCAACTGAAGCTCCAAATCATTGGGTTAAGTGTGAAGCGTGTGGTTCTTTAATGTACAGGAAAGAGATTCTGCTTCAAGCAAGCGTATGCCCAAAGTGTGGATTTCATATGAGAATAGGAGCTTTAGAGAGGATAAATCTTTTAAGCGACAAAGATACTTTTGTAAGTTTTGATGAAAATTTAACGCCGATAGACCCATTAAAATTTGTTGACAAAAAATCATATAAAAAAAGGATAGAAGAGGCGAAAGAGAAAACCGGCAGAAACTCTGCCGTAATAGCCGGAGAGTGTAAGATAGAAGATATAGGCGTTCAACTGGTTGTTTTTGATTTTGGATTTATGGGTGGAAGTTTGGCATCGGTTGAAGGTGAAATGATAGTACGCGCTGCAAAAAGAGCCATACAAAACAACCAGGGACTTGTAATAGTAAGTGCCAGCGGAGGCGCTAGAATGCAAGAAAGCACATTTTCATTAATGCAAATGGCAAAAACATCAGCTGTACTTACAAAACTATCCGAAAAAAAACTCCCTTTCATATCTATATTGACAGATCCTACGATGGGCGGAGTAAGCGCTTCTTTTGCATGGCTTGGAGATGTGATAATAGCAGAGCCGGGAGCTCTTATAGGTTTTGCAGGACAAAGAGTTATCAAACAAACAATAGGGGCTGAACTTCCTGAAGGTTTTCAAAGAGCAGAGTTTTTGTTAAAACATGGTCTTATAGATATGATAGTAAAAAGAAACGATTTAAAACGTACTATAGCTGATTTGCTTAGATATTTTACAGTTTACGAAACCGATAACGGTAAATTGGACAAGAAAGCAAAATAAAAAAATTGAAATTATACGCATTAATAGACAAAGCAACACTTAAAAAGAGCGATAAATCATTGGAGTGGATAGTCGAAAGAGTAAAAAAATTTGATGCTTGTTTGCTTCAATACAGAAACAAAACAGGTAGTTTTGATGAAAAAAAAGAGGATTTGCTAAGTATAAAATCGCTTTGCAGCGATACTCCTCTCATTATCAACGACGACATAACATTGATAGATTTTTGCGATGGCATTCATCTCGGACAAGATGATATTTTGAATTTTGCAGATAATATCACTGATGCGGCTAATTTCGTAAGACATACTATAGGTGATAAAAAGCTCTTTGGTTTATCAACTCGTAATGCAGGCGAGATAGAAATGGCAAATGTTTTGCCTGTTGATTACATAGGGCTTGGCGCATATCGCAAAACAAATACCAAAGATACGGATAATATACTTGGAGATGCTCTTGATTTTCTTGCGAAATCTTCCAAAAAACCGGTTGCGGCTATAGGTGGAGTGAAACTGCATGATAAGTTTAAATATGTAACATATATAGTGATAGGTTCGGGACTTTATGAAGATTACAGTGTATTCCATTGAAAAAAGTCCTCAAGATAGTATTGAAAGCGCCATAGAAGAGTTTGCAAAAATGATTTCGCGCTTTGCCAAGATAGAATATATATCGCTTTTTAACAGTAAAATCGCATCTGCGCAAAGCAAGGGAGCAACAGAAGCTCAAAAGTCATACACCCAAAGTTTTGAACCTTATATAAAAAACTATACTTTAGCGCTTGATAAGGACGGGGAAAGGCTGGATAGCTTTGAATTTAGCAAGATCTTTGACAACGGTGCAGATATAAGATTTTTTATAGGCGGCGCTTATGGTTTTGAGAAGCAGTTTTTAAATCGCACTCAAAGAGTTATAAGCTTAAGTAGATTAACATACGCGCATAAAATAGCAAAGTTGGTGTTGTTTGAGCAGATTTATCGTGGACTTTGCATAAAAAACAATCACCCATATCATAAAGAGTAAAATTGAAGCGAAGGATAGAAATGAAGCAAAGCGATATTGAATTTTTCAAAAACTTACTCCTTGAAAGAAAAGAACAAGTTTTAAAAAATATTGACGGAGCGACAAAAGAGATTGAAAGTTTAGATGCATCTGATGCGAGAGATGAAGTTGACTTTGCAACTTTAAGTGTAAATAATCTCATCGATCACGCTCTAAGCGTTCAACAATCGCAAGAGCTTTTTGAAATAGAATATGCTCTTGGTAAAATAGAAAAAGGCACTTATGGAATATGTGAAATGTGTGAAGAGGCTATAAGCATGCAAAGACTTAAAATCAAACCACACGCAAAATATTGCATAATCTGCCGCGAAATTTCCGAAAAAGAGAAAAATAAAAAAAGGAGTTTTTGATGGGTATCAAACAATATATAGTCTTTTCCATTTTGCTTTTAGCGATTATTGGTATTTATGTTTACAGTGTAGTGCCAAATGAAAGTGCTTATTACACATTGACATTTTTTAGCTATAGCTTTGAATTGCCGGTAGCAGTATGGTTCATCATGCCTGTGTTTTTACTGTTTGTAGCATCTGTAACTCATATGCTTTTTTACTCTATAAAAAACTTTTTAACAAAACGTCTTACAAAAAAAGATTATGAGATGCTTATAACACATATAAGATATGTGCTTTTGGGAGAAGAGAAGGATTTTGAATACAAAACAGAACCTTTTAAAATCCTGTCATCAGTACTTAAAAAAATGAGATACGACCCGAAAAGTACTGATGAAAAGACCGGTGAAAAAGAACTTGATGAGATATTTAACATTTTAGAGAGGATTAGAAACGGTGAATATGTGGATTTGAAAAAATTTCGCCTAAGAAGCGACAATGAACTTTTAAATCAAAATCGCTTGAATTTTCCGCAAAATGATAGAAAAATCATTGAAGAGATTTTAAAACCATGCGGCTCTCTTAACAGTCAAATATGCAAAAAAGCCTTTTATGCGCTTTTGCAGCAAGCTTCATATTCGGATATCAAACATTACGGTTTTGATTTTACAAATGACATGCTGCTTATTTTGTTTAAAAGATTTGCAGACCAAAACGATAATTTTACGCTAAGTATCGATGAGATAAAAGAGCTTTTAGAAAAAACTCCTATAAACTCAAATGAGTTTTTAAGTACGGCAAAAATACTTAAAAGCGCTATAGAACCGGATACGCTTTTAAAGCTTTATGACAATGTCCAATCCAAAAATCACCATGCGGCATTTGCATATTTGTATATATTGTTTGAATTAAGACTCATCGAAAAAGCCAGAGAATTTTTGGAAAGCAGCGAAGAGAGTGAGTTTGAAAAATTTAGAATTTTATTATTCTTGCGCGACAATGGAAAAATAGTAGATACAGACCTTATCATTTAATGCCAAATATTAACTTTAGCCAAAGCCTTGTTGCTTTGGCTCCACTTGCCGGTTTTACAGATTTGCCTTTTCGTTATATTTGCAAAAAATTTGGCGTAGATATCACATTTTCAGAGATGATAAGCGTAAACGCACTTATTAGAGACTCCAAAAAAACATTTCATATGTTAAAACGCGCATCAAATGAAGATATATATATAGTGCAAATCGCGGGAAGCGATATAAACAACATCATCGAAGCTGTCAAAATTTTAAACGATATAGAGGGTATAAGTGGCATAGATTTAAATTGCGGCTGTCCTGTGCCAAAAGTTGTAGCGCAAGATGCAGGCTCATCGCTTTTAAAAGATTTACCGCATATGGCAAAGATAATAGAAGCTATCAAAAAACACTCTGCCAAACGTTATACCTCCGTTAAAACACGTATCGGATTTAGTGAAAAAACACCTGAAATTATCGCCAAAAAGATAGAAGAGGCAGGAGCTGATTTTATAAGTATTCATGGGCGCACAAGAAGCGGCGGATACAAAGCTGAAATTGATTATGACGCTATAAAACGTGCAAAAGAGTGTGTTAAAATTCCTGTTTTTGCCAATGGAGATATCACAACTTATGAAAAAGCTTTGGAGATTAGAAATTTTACAAAATGCGAAGGATTAATGATAGGGCGCGGAGCTGTGGGTAATCCATGGATATTTTACCAGCTAAAACACAACCAAAAAAATGTAGACAAATCATTTATAAAATTGATTGTTTTGGAACATTTACAATTAATGATAGAGTTTTATGGAGATAAAATGGGAGTGATTTTATTTAGAAAACATCTTCATGCATACTCAAAATCTTTTCCTCAAGCTGCTATGTTTCGCCATAAAGTAAACACTATTTTGGATACAAATGAAATACAAAAAGAAATAGAGAGATTTTTCATATAAATATTTCAAACTGCCAATCAAAATTTTTAAAATAACAGATATCTTTTCTGCATTTTTTATGATATCTCTTGTATAATCACAAAATTTACAAAAGGAGTATTAATATGCAACAGACAAAAGCAATAAAAGCTTCAAAACTATGGAAAGCAAAAGATATAACCGTCGATTTTGACAACTCACCTATCAAAAAGATAAGCCAAGAATGGATAGCCTTGAGTGCAGGCACAAAAGATGATTATAATACCATGACAGCTTCATGGGGAGCAATCGGCTATCTTTGGCAAAGAAATATTGTCGAAGTTTATGTACGCCCCACTCGCCACACATATGATTTTATAGAAAAATCGGACTATTTTACGCTTATTTTTTTTGACAAATCATTAAAAGCCAAAGTGCATAAGATTTTCGGTAGCAAATCAGGGCGTGACATTGACAAGGCTAAGGAAGCAAATGTAACACCCATATATTTTGATGAAAATATCATAGGTTTTGAAGAAGCAAAAGAGACAATAGTCTGCAAAAAGATATACTTTAGTGACTTTAATCCTGATAATTTTTTGGAAAAAGATATACATGATCTTTATCCTGCCAAAGATTATCATAGAGTATATATCGGTGAGATAAAAAAGTTTTATAAAAAACAGTAGATTTACAACTGATAATTTAGCTTGATAAAGCGCTGCCGATACAGCTTGTAGTCTACTTGCTTTTTATTTTGGCTGCTTTGTGATTCAATCCTTGCGAGAATAGCATAAGGATATGGGAACAGTAGAAATGATATCAAAACTAAAACAATCATTCTCAGGCATGCAATGTTGTCAATTAACTCTATGCTTGACATAGTCATTTCCATATGGGAACTTTTATCAAAAACTTATTTATAACAGTAAAAATTCAAATGAGAGTCTATATCTTATAAAATCCGAGGTAAACAGTAGAAATTCAAACAAAAGTCTAGACTCTACATATATAAATACAACATAAAACATATAGACATATCAATATGTTTTTTATTTTTCTTAAAAAACATATTTACCCCCCCCTATATAATTATAAGAGTTTGACATTAATATGTTAAAAAATCTATTTTACGATAATATAAAACTGTTTGT
>JAIROK010000115.1 GCA_031257555.1 Campylobacteraceae bacterium
CCCTGCCTTACCTTATTTATTTATTGTCATTCCTGTGTGAGCTGGTATCCAACTTAATGGATTGCCGCGCTTCGCTCGCAATGACAGAGGGGAGTCATTCCCGCACAGGCGGAAATCCATGAAAATAAGCACAAAATGCGGGAATATCGTTTTTGTAAAAGCAAGAGGAAATTTATATATTTTTTATTTCTCTTTTTCTATTTCAATATTTTTTTAAATACTTGTAGATTCTCGCATTCCTCGCAATGAGCTTTCTACGAAAGCTATTGCTCGCGCGGGAATGACAAAGAGAGGAATGCTTGAATAACGGAAAGCGAACATAGAAATAACATAGGAAGAGAGAGGCGATATACGCTTACTTCGTAAGCTTGTCGTTTGGTCGCGGGAATGACAGAATTGGAATGTTGGAATGATGGAGAGCGGGCGGAGATTCCCGTTTTCAAGGAAACATTTTGCTTTCGCAAAAACGCTTCGCTTGTTTTCACGGGAATGACATAAGAGAGTGCAAGAGAACAACATAAGACAGTGAAGTTTCATCCGATGGATTGCCACGCCGCAAGCGGCTCCCAATGACAGGGCAGAAGATTTGAAGATTTTACTTTGTAATTGTGTTTATGAAATTCTTCGCGTTAGTGGATTCCCGCTTACGCAGGAATGACGTAGGGAAGGTGGTGCTGAAATGATGAAAAAGAGGGGACAGGAATAACACCCACCTTTTTTTCTGTCATTGCAAGCAAAGTATGGCAATTCACTTTCCTTTTTCAAAAAAATATTTAAATTTACAAGATAAACTAAAATAAAGTAATTTGGTTACTTCGCATTACTTCTTTTGCAATTCCTCTGGATTGCTTCGTTGTTGCACTCCTCGTAATGACGGAAGAAATGGATTCCCGCCTACGCGGGAATGACGGAAAGAGAGAGAAATTTTATTTGATGGATTGCCACAGTGTTGTAGGCTACTCGCAATGGCAGAAAAGAAAGTGGATCGCCACATCATGTTTCGCACCCCAAGCTCATGACAAAAAGAGGTGCTGGAACGATGTAGCAGTAGGGATTTCTGCATTTTTACCTAAAACCGCAAGTAGTTTTAAATACTATAAATCTTACAATATATGACTTATCAAATGATGAAAAGAGGACGACACGATGCTTGCAATAACGCATAATAATTTCCGACATATCGCCGCTCCTAAATCTTATCTAATCTCAAAAACTGCAATTGTACCCGAAACCTCATTTGCCGTAAGCAAAACAGTCTTGTTTACAGGACTATCTTCCGCGCTGATGACGTAAAGCCCCTCCACGCCCAAATCGCCCATTTTTGCAAGCTCCTCACTCTCAAAATTGCGCGTATTGATATAGTCGTGAAACTTGGCATTTAAAGGGTCTGTCACATCATACATCATCACGCCGCCAAAACGCTCAAGTCCTATAAACGCATAGACTTTTTTATCTATATTTGCAACTGTAACATATTCCGGTTCGGGTCCTTTTTTACCGCTTCGGCTGTCTAATTCATTGTTTGTGTGAGAAGCGTTAAAAAATGTCGGATAATTTAGAGCGATAAACTCTTCAAAATCGCTTCCGCTGTCATATACCTGCGTCATATCATCGGTATTATAGATAGAAAATGAGCGTGCGCCCAAAAGATAATTTTTACCTGTCTCAAGCCCATCTTTTTGGCTCACATCAAGCGTTTCTATCTTTTTACCGTCAATCTTCAAGTTGTCCGTTATATCCGTATCGTCTTTCCACTCTCTTGCATCTCCTTCGTTGGCTGTCAGCAGGTATCTTGTGCCGTTTGTCTCAAAAACAGCGATTCCATCGGGCATATACGCGCCGTATATATTTTGCGTTGTGATATTTATATTGCCGTCTTTTACTGCGTCAAGAGCGATATTGTTATAATTTTTAAAGCCAAGCGGTTTTATAGCGCTGAACTCGCCGCTTGCTATATCAAGTACGGCGATAGCGTTTGCCTCTTGCAGTGATACGTATGCCATGCCTCCGCTTACCGCTATATATTCGGGCTCAAGGTCGTTTGAGGGCAGCGCTTCTTTTCTTAGGATTACACCGCTGTCTGCCAAACTCTCTCTTTTGGTATCAAATGCTGTAAAATCAACCGTTTTTACCGTATTTGCAAAAGTATCTACAATGGTAACAGAACCTTTCGGGTCTATCGCGCCATATCCCTCTCGCGGCTCGCCCTCGTCTGCGCTCAAGATATATCTGCCATCATCTGAAAAGCAAACCATATCAGGCTGTACACCCGCTTCATACCGCTTAATAAATCCGCCTTCATAATTCAAAATCACGATAGAACCGTTATCGGTATACTTTGTATCTTGCACCGCTAACGCGATAATGTCGTTTTTCGTATCTATATCAATGCTTGTTACATCGCCGTAAGAGAACCCCTCTTCGTCTGCCATCGCCGCTATGTCAATCCGCTTGTACAGCTGCATTTGCGTAAAATTGTCCAAAGAGAGCATGTCGGCATTTACTATATCAATACTTCCAAGCGCGCCGTTTACAAGATAAATCTTTTGATTGTCCTTGTTGTAGACAACGATTTCGGCTATGCCGCCGTCTTTATTGACACTGCCTGTAGTATAAGAGCCGATATGCGTCAAATGATTATTTATGCCGCTTTGCAAAGATGGCTTAGAATTGCCATTGGTATCAGATGAACAGCCTGCCGCCACAATCGCTATCAGTAAAACCGCTTTTTGTTTTAAAGAAAACATTTGCTTCTCCTTTTTTTTGGTGCGGATATTTTACGGCTCTTTGGCAACAAAGCGATTACGCGGTTTTGATAGACTAATGACGATAAAGGAGAAACGGGTCACTGCGAGCAAAACGTGGCAATATATCAAATACAAAATAGCTTTATTATCAAAACTCAAATATTTTTATTATTTTTTGCAATAGTAAAAGGTTGTTAATGCTACTCGCAAATTATGGCGTTACTCTTTGTCTTTGCTGACATTTTTGATATACCGCACAGCTTCAAGAGTGTCTCTTAAAATGACGTTTGTATACTGTGCCAAATCCTCTTTTTTGCCATATCCGCACAGCACGCCTGCACATTTTATATCAGCCGCTTTAGCCGCGCCCATATCTAAAATCGTATCGCCTATCATCCACGCATTTTGCATGTCACTATTCATCGCTTCCAAAGCTTTCAAAATGGGTTCTGGATGCGGTTTGGTGCGAGTTACGTCTTCTCTGCCAACGATAACTTCAAACTGCTTTAACATGCCAAAATATTCCAATATCTCTTTCGTGTAGAGCGATGTTTTTGTCGTAACGATACCAAGCCGCGCAAATTCATATGCCTCCGTTACTGCCTCTTTTGCTCCTTTGATAAGTTTTGTCTTATCTTTAACTATAGTACGGTAATGCGCTTTGTAAGCATTTACGAATTTATCCGTATCCTCTTTTTTGATACCAAGCTCGACAAACATCTCATCAAGAGGATAACCAATGAGCGACAAAATTTTCGAGACTTCACCAACCTCTTTGCCAAGCGTCTTAAACGCCGCAGTAAAACTTTCCGTGATTGCTTCGGTGGAGTCTATAATCGTTCCGTCCATATCAAAAAGTATAGTCAAACTTTCTCCCTTAATTTGATATCCAAGCATTGGTTGACAATTCGTGCAATAAGAGTATTTTAAAAACGATAGTTTAGCACAACATTTTTGACTTTTAAGATACAAATACCAACTATTGCATATCATTGAGATTATTTAAATTGCATATAATATCTTGTTTTTCAACACAAATTGGTTACCCCAAATCCATTGGAACTATTTTTGCAAAAACTTTATTTGTGTCATTATTTGAACTGAAATTTTGCTGACAATGCAAACAATATAGTATTTTTCCAAAAATAGAGCAAATTTGACTTGGTTATATCACTTTTTTTGTGAAACTTCTACTTGCGGATATGGTATAGTTATGCCCTCTTCGTCAAATTTGAGTTTTACGACTTCATTTAGATAAAAATATACGTCCCAATAGTCATCATTTTTCACCCAAACCCTAACAGCAAAATTTACACTGCTTGAGCCAAGCTCCAAAACAGCAATTAGAGGCGGTGGGCTTTCAAGTATTCTCTGTTCTGCCGCTGCAATATCTTGTAAAATATTTTTTGCTTTTTTTAGGTTATCTTCATAACTTATACCAAATACCAAATCAACTCTGCGTATTTTTTTACTCGAATAATTAATAATATTATTTGTAACTATCTTTGAATTAGGAATGATAATCTGTTTGTTGTCGTTTGTTTTTAAAACTGTGCTAAAGATATTTATAGATTCGACTACACCAATAATTCCTGCAATCTCTATCATATCTTTTACTTTGAAAGGTTTAAAAAAAACTATCAAAAGTCCAGCGCCTATGCTTGAGAATGAATCTCTCAAAGCCATACCTATAGCAAGACCCATTGCGCCTATAAGTGCAACGAAAGAAGTTGTTTCGACACCTAAATTTGCAAGCGCTGCAAGTACAACTACAAAAAGCAACGCCATGTAAATCGCACTGCTTAAAAACGATGCTGTTGTTTCGTCTAAAGATGTTTTGTTAATAACTTTAACAAAAACCTTTGAAAGCCACAAGGCAACTCTTTTACCTATAAAAAATATAAGTAAAGCTCCTATGACACGAAGTCCATAGGAGCTTATGAATTCAATTATCTGTTCTTGCTTTAAAAATTCCGTCATGACAAATTATTTGACGAATATAGCTTCAATCCTTCTGTTTTCAGCTCGTCCTTCAGGAGTTTTGTTGCTTGCTACTGGTTTTTCTTCACCAAACCATTCCGTAGTTATGCGACTTCCATCAACACCTAAACGAATAAGTTCTTGCGCTACACTCTTAGCCCTTTCTTCTGAAAGTTTTATATTAAACTCTTTAGATCCAGTTGAATCTGTATGTCCTTCAATTATAACTTCATAATCTGTCTCGCTGTTTAATATTTTAGCTACAGTTTCTATATTGGATTTAAACTCATCAGGAATATCAGCTTCATTTGTAGCAAAATTGACTTTCAATGCAACAGATGTTATGCATCCTACATCATCTACTTTAAATTCAGCAGGAGTATTAGGGCATAAGTCATTATCGTCTGAAACTCCATCGTTATCGCTATCTACTACTGTTTCTGTTACTGCTTCCTCTTCAGTAGCAACTGTTTGTACTTCATCTTCTGTTACATTGTCTTCAGCAGGCTCTACAACTACTTCTGGATGTTTTGGCTCTTCTCCAAAAACATAAGAGACACCCAAGGTTGCAAATATGTTATTATCACCCTCATGGCTAGTAAATTTTATAGCATGACGTAATTCTGTTCTCAAATACAAATTATCAGTAACTGTATATCTTAAACCAATACCGTAATTAACATACGGACTATCATCATTACCAAACCTTATGTCTCCTGCTTTTTTTCTGATATTCTCATATCCTGCACCGACAAGTCCGTAAAAATATGTATTTTCACTTATTTCAAATTCTTTAATAGCATGCAAAAAATAACGGGTAAGTAATGCTTGCCATTTTTTTTGTGGAACATCGTAGTGTGTAGCTGCAAATTCTACACCGCCTTCAATTTTAGTAATAAAATTATTATCAAAATATTGACCTACCCTTAACCCTGCACTCAATTGATCTTTTAATTTAGTACTTTCCTCTGGAAAAACCCCACCAATAGTCGGAGTGATGTCATATCTGCTCTCTGCAGCAATCAAAGCACACCCTAAAGCTATAGTTATAAAAACCACCTTTCTCATATGCAATTCCTTAAAATAATATTTAGGAAATTATTTTATCAAATATATTTTTAAAATAAAATTATTTTTTGTCCCATTCCAAAATATTATGTGTAATTCCTATGATTGAAGGATAAACGGGGTATATATTTTTCTTAATAACACTAAGTGTTTTTGGTATATACAAAAAAAGATATGGGTTGTCTTTTGTGATAAGCTCAAAAATCTCTCTATAAATTTCGCCAAACTCCTCCTCATTAATTATTTTTTCAGCTTTTTTTATAAGATAATCAACTTTTTCGTTTTTGTATCCAACCAGATTAAAGCCTCCTATTTTATCAGATTCGCTATGCCAAATAGAATAAGCATCAGGTTTGATAGAAAGAGACCATCCCATCAAAAAAGCATCAAATCTTCTTGGGGCAATAACTGTATTTAAAAATGCCTGCCATTCCATGACTCTTATTTTCATGTTTACTCCGGCACTTTTTAACTGATGCTGCAATATCTGTGCTATATAGACTCTATGACCGGAATTTGTTACAAGTTCAAATTCAAATGGATTTTTTTCATCATATCCGGCATTTTTTAAAAGTTCACGTGCTTTTTTTATATCTTGCTTCGGAGCTTTTATTCGTGCATTAAAAGCATTGGTGCCCGGCAAAAAAGGTCCTGTGCACACATACCCTTCACCAAATAGCAAAATATCTATCAAAGCTTGTCTGTCGATGGCAAGACTTAAAGCCTCTCTTACATTTGGATCTTGAAATTTAGGAAGTTTCAGGTTAAATCCTACATACGAATAAGAGTATGATATGCTTTCATACACACTAAATTTATTCAAAAATTCACCATCTATCTGCTTTTTGAGTTGTAACGGGGAAATATCTGCCATATCAAGTTCGCCTGACTTTAACATCAAAAACGCAGTAGAAGCGTCAGGTACAAAGTGATAAACTATATTCTCAAACTTTGGGGAACCTAAAAAATAGTTTTTATTAGCTTCCAATATAAAATTGCTTGAGATTGAGAAATCTTTGAGAGCAAACATTCCAGTACCTATCGGTTTTTGATTAAAAGAGCTTGTCATCAAAGAAGATTCATTTTTCAAAATATGCTCAGGCAACAGTCCCATCATCCAAATCTCAAGAGCTCTAAAATATGGGTATTTATAGATAACTTTAATCGTGAAATCATCTATCTTCTCTATCTTCTCTACATGCTTAAAACTTTCCGAATATGGAGTAGATACTTTTGAAGATAAAATACTCTCATACGTAAAAATAACATCTTTCGCGCTAAAACGCTCTCCGTCAGACCAAAGAACATCATCTCTTAGATAAAAAATCAGTGTTTTGTTGTCTAAAAATTTGTATGATTTGGCAAGTTCGCACTTTACAGATGCATTCTCATCATAAGTAAGTAAACTATTAAATATAAAATACGATATTTCACCGCTTACGGTATCCGTAGCTAAAATAGGGTTTATCCTGCTTGGATTTGCACTCATCGCTATATGTAAGGAGGAGCAAAAAAGAAATTGAGTAATAAAAATCAAAAAAAATAACTTTTTCATTGCGATATTATAACAAAAAAAGCAGGATTTACATTATAGATAAAGTCGTGGTGTATTTTAAAGGATGTGAGGAAACACCACGACTCTCTATAATGCTACAAAAAGGAGGTTTGTCATTTAGACAAGTGAAATTATACACATTTTCACTTAATAAATAATAAATATGGAGAAAAGAGCCAATAAAATTGACTCTTTGTATCTTAACGTTTTGAGAATTGAGGACTGCGGCGCGCTTTGTGTCTGCCGAATTTCTTTCTTTCAACCACACGAGAATCTCTTGTAAGAAGCCCTTTTGGTTTTAAAATTGCACGGAAGTCATCATCTAAAGCAGCCAATGCTTTTGCTATACCATGTCTTAGCGCTTCAGCTTGCGCAGAATAACCACCGCCTCTAATATCAGCAGTAATCTCCAATAATGACTCTTGCTTTGTTAAAAGAAGAGGTTGAATCACTTTTAGCTTTATAGCCTCATGTCCACCAAGCCAACTGTTCAAATCTACACCATTAATATTTATGGCACCTTTACCTGACTTTATCCACACTTTAGCAACAGCTGATTTTCTTTTGCCTGTCGCATATACTTTTACTGCTTTTGCCATAATTTATTTTCCTTCTGTTTTGCTAAATTGTGCTGTATGCGGATGTTCGCTGCCAGCATAAACTTTTAGTTTTTTAATCATAGCTTTTCCCAAAATAGTTTTCGGAAGCATGCCACGTACAGCCAGTTTATATAGTTTTACCGGATTTTTAGCCAAAAGATCCCCGAGCTTTTCACTCTTTGTACTTCCGAAATATCCGCTGTGTCTATGATAAAATTTATCTTCGATTTTCTTACCGCTAAAATCGGTTTTATCAGCATTGATGATAACAACAAAATCACCACAATCAACATTCGGCGTAAAAGACGGTTTATGTTTTCCGCGCAAAATTGTTGCTGTTTCGGTTAACACTCGCCCAAATCGCTTTCCTTTAGCATCTATCAAAACCCAGTCTCTAACAACTTCGCTTGATTTTAAAATTTTAGTAGCGCCCATAGTATTATGACCTTTATCCTTGAGTTTTTAAAAAAATGATTGTATTGAAATAATTCTTATATAACACTTAATTTAAGCTTGTTCAAAGTAAAAATAGAGATTTTGATAGAATTTATCTTAAATCACGCAAATTAACTATAAAAGCTTCATTTTCATGCAAATAGCAAAGATACGCCTCAACTCTTTTTTTACAAATATCTTCAAGAGCATTTTTATACTCATTAACTTGATTTATATGAGTATCTTTCGTAAAAAATGAACTTTTATAATCAATAATTATATATTCTTCATCTTTTTCTATCAATATATCTATCTGCTTTCTTTTGCCATCATAGATGTAAGGCTGCTCTTTATAAAGAGTGCCGCCTTGAATGATATCTTGAAATTTCTCGCTTTTTATCAAATTTAAAATCCTGTTTTCTATAGATAAAAATGCCTTATCATCTAAAAGCTTCCCGTATCTATTTTTGGCACAAACAAGACTGTTTTCAAGTTCTCTTTCATTAAAATCATTCATCATCTCCAATGTAAAATGCAATGCAAGTCCAAAATGTATATTTTCAAGAGTACCATGTATGCTCTCTTTTTCAACATTTACATTTTGTCTGCCAAATGCCAAAGCTTCATATTTTAACGTCTTTTGGACACTCTTTTGATATTTTTTTGAAGGAGTTATCTCGCCTATTTGAACCTGCTGTAGATTTAGTATTTCAAAAAATGATTTTTTTTCATTTTGTACTATGATAAGTCCATTTTTAGCACGTGTAAAAGCAACATAAAATTGGTTTAACGCATCCTCTTGATTTAGTTTTTGCTCTTTCTCTTTTACATTTTTATAATTTTTATCTACATGTTCTCTTTTGCTCATACAAACCATGATATCTTTTAGTGCAATATCCTCATAATCAAACAGCAACAAGTCACCACCAAATCTTTCGCGCTGAATCCTGTCTGCTGCTATAACATATGCAAACTCAAGCCCTTTTGATTTATGCACAGTCAAAACTTTAACACCATCATCATGTTCTATTGAAGATCTTTCGCTTATCATTTCACAAGAAAAAATCAAGCTTTCAATATCCTCGTACCTGCTCGCAATTTCCAAAAAATGTATAACATCTGCATCTCTTCCGTCAAGTTTAAATTTTTCTATACATGAAACTGCAATGTGAAGCGGCTTATCATTTTTATCAAAACCCATATGACTTGGCAAAGTCTCATAATCTTCTCCTATCATTGCCACAAAATTACGTCCAAACATATCATTTTGCGTATTAAAATTTAATCTTTTTTGCTTCATTATGACTGAAAATTCATTCCAAAACACTTTATCTTCAAAATAAATATACTTTAAAAATTCTATGACAGCTGCAACATTCGGCGAATCTTTTAAAAGTATCGTACTCTCTGTTTTTGTAGGAATATTTTGTTTTTTAAGAGCTTCTTCAACAGCCAAAACATCACTGTTAACGGCACATAAAATTGCTATTTCCTCTGCTTGAACACCCGTATCAAGCAACATTTGCACATTTTCGCATACACCAATAATAGCATTATCATATGTTGCAACTTTAGCAAAACCTCCCTCTTTTGTGACCTCTTGTATCTCATAATTTGTAATTTTATCTTTAAAAACTTCATTTACAAATTCCACAATAACTCTTTGGCTTCTATAGTTTTTTTTCAAAGAGTCAATTTGTATATCTAATTTTTTGACTATATAATTAAAAAGCTCTTTAGCTCCGCCTCTAAAACGATAGATAGATTGCTTCGTATCACCCACATAAAAAAAACTTCTAAATTCTTTTGTCCCTACCCCAGAGACTATTTCATGTATAATCGGCTCTAAAATCTTATATTGTACGATATTTGTATCTTGAAATTCATCTATAAGCAAATGTTCTATCGCCCCATCAAGTCTAAAATACAAAAAATCACTATCTATATGACGATACAAAAGTTCATAAACGGCATTTGTAACGTCATCAAACAAAAGCTCATTTGTCATTTTTGCATTTTGAAATCTGGTATTTTTATAAATAGTAAAAAGAAAAAACAACTCTCCTTTTAAATAACGCTCCTTTTGTATATAAAACTCTTTTAATGCCTTTTTTAGCTTATCAAACATCTCATCAAGTTCAACTGTATAAATTTTTTTATATTCCCAGTAATTAAGACTGTCTTTTAGCCAAAAATTTTTCGCAATAAGTTTAGATAAATTATCAGCATCAAAAGTTTTTATTGCATTTTCACTTGCATTTAAACTCTTTAATTTTAGCTTTATCTCATCTGCAATTTGAAGGATACTCTCTTCGCTTGGTATACTGATTCTATCAAATTTCCATTTGTCTATTTCACTATTTTTCTCATACATTAAAGATAAGAATTTAAAAAAATCTCTCAAGCTGTTTTGTCCTGATATCACAAAATGCAAAAGAGATTTATAGACATTAAATCTTTTTACGTTTTGCAAAAAAAGCTCTTGAAAACGTTCCGCATCATAAATAGAACCGCTGTTAAAATCCGGCATAAGTCCAAGATGCAAAGCAAATTTCCGTAAAACTTGCCCAAAAAATGAATCTATTGTAGAAATTTTAATATTTGCTTCGAGAAAATGTGGCAATATTTTATTTTTTTTCTCTAAAATATCTTCTTTACTAAGCCCTAAAATAGCACTAAGCTCATCTAATTCAGCCTTGTGGTTTTCCAAATTTTGCAAAGTGTGGTAAACTCTGTGCTGCATCTCATTTGCCGCTTTTTTTGTAAACGTGAGAGCTAATATATTGGAAGCCTTAGCACTTTTTAGTAAAAGTGCGATGTATCTTATGCTAAGCGCAAATGTTTTGCCGCTCCCAGCACTTGCATTTAGAGCTAAACAATTGATAAATTTCATGCATAACTCCCGCAAAATTTATTAAATTGACATTTACGGCATATCTTTTTATCTTCAGTTTCATCAAATACAAATGTGCTGTTTTGCTTTAAAAAATGTAAATGTTTTAAAAGTATCTCTTTTCTTTCGTTAAAGTATCCACTTTCTACTATTTGAGCTTCATTCAAATCATAAAAAGCAGCTCTTGTGTTGCCTAAATCCTCGCATAAAAGCGAATAAAATTCTAATTGAAAATCATTTGACTCCAAAGCTTTTTTCTCACTTGCATCTATGGAAATTCTACCCGTTTTATAATCCAAAAGCAGATATTCATCGCCTTTTTTATCTACTCTATCTACGATACCTGTTAAATTAAAACCTTCAATTTGACGATTTTCATTTTTTTCCAGTGCAAAAATCTCCCAACCTTCTTCAAACCTTTGTGTCTCAAGAATAAAAAATTTCTCCAATCTCAAAAGCCAAATATCGCTCTCAATCTCCCAAAGTGCACTTTTTACTCTTTTCGCATCAATTAATTCTTTAGCTCTTTTTTTAAACTCTGCAAGCAAAAAGGGCGGTTTTTGAAAAAGCTCTTTTAATACTTCATGCACAAGCATTCCCATAACTCTTGCATCACACGCAGTAGTCGGCATAAAAGCCTCTTTGTAGCCTTTTATATATTTCAAATAATATTTTTTAGGACACTCCAAATAAGTTTTAAGTTTGCTTGAAGACAGCGGTTGGGCAAAAAAATCGTACTCACAAACAAAACTTTTCTTTTCTCTTTTTTTAGTATGATTTTCTCTAAATAAAATTGCTTTGTATGACTCTTCGGATATATCTTCATCAATAACGTGTAAATTTTTTAAAAAACGTGAGGGGAGTTTTTCTTCGTTTTCCACACAGCTTATAGCAACTATCTTGGCATTATTGATAAGTCTATCATAAAAAAACCGCTGCAAATTTTCCCTGTCTTCCGTAGTTGGAAGATTTGACCTTGAACGTACCAACGAAGAGATAAACATATCTTTACTGCTTCTTTTAGGTACAATATCATCATTAAAATCCACGATAATCACACCGTCATATTTTACTCCGCGACTTTCAAGCACGCCTATAACAGTTATTTTGCCGCCCCTATTATCATCTATACTTTTTTTCTCGACTCTTTTTAAAAATAGTGTTGCGGCTTGCTCAAAGTTTAACTCAATACTGTCTTGCAAAAATTTTTCAAACAAAAAAAGTTCATTTTCTATAATCTCTCTCTCTTCTGTAAAATCATCTTCACGAATAAAACTTTTTAAGATTGAGATGATATCATTGATATCTGTTTTTTTATGCAAATCAAAATAACTCTTTTCATCAAGTCCAAATCTAAAAAGCCTAAAAGAGTGCTCTAACTTATCCTCTTTCATGTATTTTAAAACAGCCTGTAATCTTTGACAAAATCCAAGATATTTCATCTCAAAACCCATTGCAAAATTAAGATTATTGAGCTTATCAACTTCTTTTAAAATATGAGCGAAACTTTCATCAGGCAAAACAACAGCTATATTTTCAGGTAAAATACCGCTTTTTACAAACTCTTCTATTTTTCCAAATACAAAAGGTGCTTGTAAAACACGTAAAGAAAAAGATTTATAAAAAACTGTTACATTGGATAAATAAAGATTATCACTTTTTATCACTTTTTTTTCATTCAAATCACACTCTATTAAAGTACCAAGAGTTGTATCTATCCCCTCTTCTTTCAACCATTGTGCCGTTTTTTTATTGTATAAAGATACAGGTGTTACAATCTCTAATTTGCAATACTTTTTTATATTTTTTAAAAGCCTTATTTCAAAACGGCTTAAATAACCCTCAAGATGAATTCTTATCCTTTTCAAAGAGGAAATATAAGGGATATTTAATTTGGCAATTTTAGGTAGGGTTATCTTGTCAAACATACCTTTTTGTTCAAGCAATATACTGTATCTCTCCAAAAGTTCTTTTAATATTGTTATATGTTCGCTAAATTCAGCATAAGTATCGCTCAAATCAAGTTCATCTATCTTAACCTCTTCGTTTGCAAGTTCTTCAAAAAAGCGGAAAATATAGTTTGAATTTTGCAAAAAAGCCATAAACTCTTTTGGGATATGAAGTTTTTCAAAATTTGAAAACACTGAAGCTTCACGCATCAAAAGCGCTCTTGTATCATCGTCTGCTTGTATGGCATTTGGCACAATCCATGCCTTTGATTCAAGTTCTGCTATAGTGATAGCTTTTGTTAAAAGTTGATTGTTGTTAGAAAATGATTCGTAAAAATCTCTAACTTGTCTTGCAGTATAAAAAACCTCTATCATAAACTCTGCTTTTAATTTATTAGAAGATATTTTAACTGCTTATATTTGTTTTAGGCTTAAAATAGTTTCTCGTAAAAAACAAATTTCATTTGTAATTTTTAAACTGCATCAATATTATATTTTAACCTGTTGCTTATTTAAAATTATCATCACAAATCTAAAATATCATCAGTTATTTTAAAATTAACCTTAAATATTAATTTATTAATATTTTATATTAATAAATTAATATTTTTATTTTCCGCATTTATACCAAAAAATTGAGAAGTTTAATGCATAATGTAACTAATAAAATAAATCCGATTAATTGAGTAATTAAAATTAAAATAGATACCAACACCAAATTAAAAATATAATGATTTTTTCATCGTTATAATTACTAATTGCACTAATAACTACAATGGTTGATACGCCAATAATGCACTTATGGTCAATACAGTAATCAAAATAGGCGTATCTATTTTAAAATTTTAAACTAATAAATTCATAGCTTATTGCCATCTTTGAGATTCTCAAATCGCTCACTTAGATATTACTCGTGCGTAGTATTTGCCTCATATGTAAAAAATCCGACATCTTCGCCAATTGTTATTTTAGCTTGAAACTGCCATCGTCCGACTTTTTCTATGGCAATAGGAGTAAAAAACCATCTGCATTTTTCAACATTGGATATTGTGAGATTCTGATTGTATTTATTCGTTTCAGGTCTTGTTAAAAGCATCTTAATATCAGCATTAAAATCGCATTTACCCTGCTCTTTATCATTTATGACAACTCTTACTTTGTTGTCTCCTAAATGCAAGATATTGTTGTCAATTTCGAAAAAAGTTGTATATTTTCTTTCAAAATTTTCTTGTGCGGCTTTTATCTTATCATAATTTTTATCTACCTCTTGATAGCTTTGCAAATAAAAAGTATCCATTTCAACAGGATTTTTTAAAGCCTCTACGATAGTATAAACACATGCTAAAACTATTAATCCCAAACTAATAAGAATTGCATGCGGCCAGTAATTTTTATTTTTTCTTTTTGACATAGTAATATTTTATCCTTGTGTATATATAAACAAAAAGAGCTACTGCAAACATAGTATAAACTATCGCTCTTACATAATACAGTGTATCTTTATTGCCATTACCCAAAGCACTTTCAAGCTTTAGATTATCACTTTCTGCGATTTGCTCAACAATATCAGCATAACCATTTAATGTAGCAGCCGAAAAACTATCCAAATCTTTTTTGATAGTTAAAATCGGTTTTATAGTCCCGTAGTATGGGATAGGACTTAATATTTGCTCTTTGTTGAATTTTTTCCCTATGGCTTCATCTGAACTAATGATATCTATAATTTTGTCTTCTGAAACCATTATCAAAAGCACATATGGAGTTTTTATCTCTTTTGCAAGTATATCGATATAATCTTTGATGGAAGTATCACCTATACTCTCACTTAGCGATACATATACACTTATACCGTCTTTTTCAAAGAGCTCTTTGCCCATTTCATTTATTTTTTTAACAACCCTTTGCCCTATGATGTCATTTTCATTATTGAGAACATAATTCTCGGCTTGCAATAAAAACGGAATAAAAAAAAGAAAAGCAGCCGTTAAAAAACGACTGCTTTTAAAAAAACCACCTATCATACAATGACTAAATGATTTGGAGTTAAGACAGAGTAAGCCATCAAAACAGCAATTGCTATAAGCACCAATACTATTAAAGCACTAACTAATTTTTCCATGCTTATTCTCCTTTAACAACTCTTAGATTTGCATTGTTAACATCAATAGCTTTGATGCTTTGCGAATCCGTAATTACATAAGGTTTATCCGCAACACTTTGTTGTGCCAATATACCAAAATATGTCAATACTGCCAAGATTGAAAGCAACAGAACAGTAGCTATTAACATACCTGTAATTCCATGAATGTGAAAAATATGTCTGCTTGTATTTTCCATTGTCTCTCTCCTTAACGACGTAGTGAAAGCACATAAGTGCCCACTGCTGTTTTTTGAATTTCTGTTAAACGACCGTCATCAAATGAAGGCATACTTCCTATAAAGCCATTCTTGCCTCTATTTAATACATCTACTACAAATTCAGGTTTGCCATATTTGGTCAAATCAGGAGCGCCACTTCCGGTTCCATCTTCGCCATGGCAAGCAGAACATACTATCCATGCTTCTGCTTCATATTCTTTTGTAGCTTCATCTGCTGCAACTACCTCTTTGGTTTTTGCCAGATATTTAACAAGATACTCTTTTGCCAACTCTATATCGCTCTCATTTTCAATCAAACCATCAAGTTTAGGCAACATTTCAATAAGATCATAGCCCAAACCTTTAGAGCCATGCAATACGGAACTAACTATAGAAGCTTCTGTTCCCCATTTAGTTAAATCAGCTGCTATTTTGCCGTCCAATCCATCGCCTGTCAATCCATGACACGGAGCACATTGTACTAAAAAGATGCTCTCACCCATATTTTTCAAAGTAGCTTCATCTGCATTTTGCCACTTTTGTTCAAACTTGGCATTGTGTTCTGCTACCTCTTCATTGTATTCTCCGATTTGCGAATATGCATTTAACGGATAACCTGCAAACATGTACCAGATAGCCCAAATACCAAGACCTAAGAAAGAGATAGCCCACCCTAGAGGAAGCGGGTTTTTATACTCTTTAATGCCATCCCAAGCTCCATCAGATAACTCGCTGCTGCTCTTACTGCCTGCAATATTTTTAAAATATATTGCAATCGCAATAAAAGTTATAATCAGTGTCGCTGCAGCGCCTGCAAGCGCAAGTTCATTGATATTGCTAAAACCAAAAAGATCGCTCATTTTGCTCCCCTTTGTTGTTCAATTTTGCTTTTTTTGATAGGCATAGGTTCAATAGGCTTGTTATAGACTTCATCTTCCAAAGCTATCTTGCCATATTTTTCATAATTTCTTCTTCCTGTTTTTTCAGACCTGTATAGGTGAAAATAGTACCAATAAAGCACTGTTACTAAAAAAACTATCAAGAAATAATAGCCATACGCTTGATACTTAATTAACATACCCATTATGTCCATGCTCATATCACACCTTTACTTTAGACTGTTTAAATAAGCAATTAGAGCAACAATTTCCAAAATTTCACCTTTAGCAAAGGCATCTTTGACATCTTGTCCTCTTATGCTATCAACAATTACTTTAGCTTCTTGTTCTGCTTGTGCTTTTGCATCTTCCCAAGTACCTAACTCCGGAAAGCCCTCTTTGTCATAAGGGGTATTGAATACTGTTTTGACAGTATAAGCTTCTGCATAAGCAGTCTCTAAATCAGCAACTTTATTGTATAAGTGTTTATAAGCAGGCATTATCGAACCTTGTACATATGCGGACGGATCCCTCATATGATCATCATGCCAATCCGAAGATCTTGAATTGCCGACTCTCATCAAATCAGGACCGGTTCTTTTTGAACCCCATAAGAAAGGTCTGTCATAAGCATACTCACCACTCAATGAATACTTACCGTATCTGTCTGTTTCAGATTTAAACGGTCGTATCATTTGCGAATGACATCCGTTGCAGTTTTCTTTGATGTAAATATTTTTACCTGCAAGTTCAAGTACCGTATAAGGTTTTGTACCTTCTACCGGACGGGCATTTTCAACAAAACTTGGGAGTATCTCCACAATACCCGCATACGCGATAACAACAAATACAACTACTGCAAAAAAGAAAGGATTTTTTTCTAACCAACTAAACATTACCGCCTCCTTTTACGCTGCTACAGGCGTAGCGGTTTGAGGTTCTTTCTCAAGTACTTTGCCTGAATAGATAGTTTTAACGATATTGTAGACGAATAGGAAAAATCCGAGTACATACAATGCCCCTCCTATTGAACGTATTACAAAATAAGGGAATAGTTTTGTAACAGTATCAATAAATGAATGCTGAAGACTGCCGAACTCGTCCGTTGCTCTCCACATCATACCCTGTGAAATACCTGCAATCCACATGCTGGCAAAGAAAAGAACTATACCGGTTGTTTGAATCCAAAATTGTGCTTCCATCAATTTCTTGCTGTAAAGCTCTCTTTTAACAAATCTTGGAACCATATGATAGATTGATGCCATTGTCATGAAGCCTACCCAACCAAGCGTACCGTCATGAACGTGTCCTGGAACCCAATCTGTAAAGTGTGCTAAGGCATTTACCGACTTGATAGACAAAATCGGACCTTCAAGTGTTGAGAACATGTAAAATGTTGAAGCCACGATCATAAATTTAATCAATGGACTTGATTTTAATTGATCCCATTCACCTTTCATGGTCAAAAGAATATTGACCGCACTACCCCAAGAAGGCAAAATCAAAACAACGGAAAAGATTGAACCCATAGTCTGCATCCAGTCAGGAACAGTTTGATAAAGCAAGTGATGTCCGCCTGCCCACAAATAAACAAACATTAATCCCCAAAATGCAAATAATGAAAGTTTATAAGAATAAACCGGCTGTCCAGACTCTTTAGGCAAGAAGTAGTAAAGCTGAGCAATGATACCTACAGTAAAAACAAACGCAACAGCGTTATGTCCATACCACCATTGTACCATAGCATCATTTGTTCCTGCGTACATAGAAACAGAGTGAAGTACGCTTCCCAAACCACCAGACACAAAATATGTAGGAATAGCCATATTATTAAATAAATACAGCATAGCTATGCCTAAGAATGTAGCTATATAATACCATATGGAGATATAGAGCGCTTTTTCACGTCTGATACCTATAAGTCCAAATATACTAATTCCCCACAGCACCCAAAAGACAACCACCACCAAATCCAAAGGCCATTCTAATTCAGCATACTCTTTTCCTGTGGATATGCCTAAAAATAGGTTTACAACTGCAACCAATATGAGTAAAAAATATACCCAAAAGTGCAGCTTGCCAATGAATAAAAGAAACGGCGACTCAGCCAAAGAGACTTTGAGTACGCGTTGTCCAACATAGTACCACGTTGCGAAAATTCCGCTTAACATAAACCCGAAAATGACTCCGGAAGTATGCAAAACTCTCAACCTGCCGAATAAAGTATATTCACCAAGTAGATAATTTAGGCTTGGAAAAGCCATCTGCAAGGCAATCACAACACCCAAAACCATACCTATAACGCCAAATAATATGGCGGAAAAAGTAAATAGTTTGGCAACCGAATAGTCGTAGTTCAATGCATTCGTAGCCTGCATCAAATTCCTCCTAAGTAAAGTTTTTATGTCACAAGAATATCACATAATGTTGAGATTATATTACATTCAATATACAACAAAGCTTAATAAGATTAGCTATCTCTTAAATTAAAAATCAACTTTTTTATCTTAAAATGACAAAAGCTAAATGCTGTTTTATATAGATATTTTATACCCAAGGGCAGGCACATTTTTAATAAAATCTTTATCTGTTTTTTCTCTTATTCTTTTGACAAATGTCCTTATTGCCGCATCATTTACATTTTTATTTGCCCAGACAGAACGTTTGATATCTTCATGCAACGCAAATGTTCCAAGATGCCCAACCAAAAAAGAGACGAAAAAAATCTCCTTTTTTGTCAAAGCTATGGTTTTACCATTTTTTATCAAAACTTTTTTATTTTTGTCAAATTCATATCCTTTTCCAAGTTCAACAACGTTACTTATGGAAAATTTTTGTACTGCTATATTTGTAAGCAAGGACAATAAATCATCAGGGTGAACAGGTTTTATAAGATATTTATCTATTCCTATATCGATAGCTTTAAACAATCTCTCTTTTTCACTAAATGCACTTAAAATGACTATAACCGTATCTTTTGATATGGCTTTTATCTCTCTTGCCATTTCTAAACCATCTTTTACAGGCATTAAAATATCAGTAATAACGATATCAGGCTCAAATTTTTTAAATTTTTTCAAACCTTCACTGCCATCTCCAGCTGTTATAAATTTTGCAAATTCGTCTTCTATGGCATTTGTGAGAGATTTTCTAATGTCAACCTCGTCTTCAACATACAAAATTGAAAGTTTTTTGAGTGGATTTTGTATTCCCATGTTGCTTCCTTTTTATTTAATTGGTATTTTTATTGCAAAAAGTGCACCACCGTCCCTGTTTTCAGCAGTAACTTCTCCTTGCATACTGTTTTCTATTATAGTTTTTACGATATAAAGCCCAAGTCCTGTACCTGAACTTGCATGTTTGGTTGTAAAATATGGTTCGAAAATTTTGTCAATTACATTTTTGTCTATTCCGCCTGCATTATCTTGTATGTATATACATACAAATCCATTCATTGTTTCTGCAGATACGACTATGCGTTTTTTAATATTTTTGCCTTTAAAGGCATCTTTGGCGTTATTTATTATATTTAAAATTGCTTGAGAAAGTTCATTTTTATAGCCAAAAACTTTTATTGTCTTTCTTGCTTTTATGCTTATTTGTATCTCTGCTTTAGTTAAAGAACCAGCCAAAATAGAAACTACCTCGCTTATCATATCTTTTATGTAAAATGTATTTTTATGCTTTTCTGGATTAAAAAAGTTTCTAAAATCCTCTATAGTTTGCGACATTCTGTCTATCACTTTTTTACCATGTATATAATGCTTTTCTAATTCGCTTAAATCATTATGTATAAAAGATTTTTTCATGCCAAATAAAATTATTCCAAGTTCAGATAAGGGCTGCCTCCATTGATGGGCAATATTTCCTATCATTTCGCCCATCGCCGCAAGACGTGCTTGTTGAAATACCATTTTATCTTTTTCGCGATTTTTTTCAACTTCTTCTTTGACTTTTATTTCCAAATTTCTATTTAAATCAAGAAGCTGTTTCGTCTGCTTCTCGACCCTGTTTTCAAGTGTTGCATTCAAGTGTTTTAATTCTTCTTCTTTTCTTTTTAGCTCTTCTGTTAAAAGAACATTTTCCGTAACGTCATATCTTATGGCGATAAATTCTAAAATTTTTCCGCTCTTATCCAAAATTGGAAAAATCGTTGTATTCACATAAAAAGTAGAACCATTTTTCGCTTTATTTTTAGCAGTAGTTTTGAATGTCTCTTTTCTTAAGATAGTATCCCAGAGCAGTTCAAAATTTGCTTTTGGCACATCAGGATGGCGCACTACATTGTGATTTTTACCGATAAGCTCCTTTTGTGTATAGCCGCTTATTTTACAAAATTCATCATTTACAAAAGTAATAATGCCGTTTATATCAGTCTTTGAAACTATATTGCTTTTCTCTACGGCTGTTTTGTATTGTTTAAGCTCTTCCATTAACTTGCTCCAAGCATCATTGTATAACCACCATAAGAGAGATATATGCCATACATAATGACTATTGTAGCAGCTACCTTTATCATCACATATCTTATTTTAAAAAATTCCAAAATAAAACTAAAACCAATCATAGCAGGAAGCGTGCAAAGTCCAAAAATTATCATGACAACAGCACCCCAAAATGCAGACCCGCTTACAGCTGCAAAAGCTGCAAAAAAATAAACAAGTCCGCATGGAAGAAAGCCATTAAAAACTCCTAACAGATAAAAGCTTGATAAATTTTTTGATGTTCTAACAAAATTATAAATTTTTTTTACTGCAGGTTTTAACATAAAAGAGCCTTCAAGATATGTCAAAAACCTTGATTTGCCCATCAATGAAACACCAAGCACCATCATAAAACACCCCACTATAAACCACAAAAATCCTTGCATATTGTCAGATAAAGAGACGACTCGTCCCAAAAATCCAAAAAATGCACCCAAAAGCGCATATGAACTAATACGCCCTAAATGGTATATAAAATGAAAAAAAATCTGTTTATTTAAAGAGGTATTTTTATTTATCTTATATCCGCTCAAAGCAGCAACAAAACCTCCGCACATACCTATACAATGCACACTTCCCGTAAATGCCACTAACAAAATTGTTGTAAAATTTATGGCATTCATTTCATGCAGTTTAAAGTCTCTTTGCAAATTCTGCAAATATATATTTGCTATCGTGAGGACCAGGACTTGCTTCCGGATGATGTTGAATTGAAAATATCGGCTCGTTTATATACTCAAGCCCTTCTATCGTATTATCAAAAAGGTTTATATGTGTGATTTTGGCGATTTTACATATCTCATTTGGCACACTGTAATTATGATTTTGTGCGGTTATCTCTACATATTTGTTTGCCTCATTGCGTACAGGATGGTTCCCGCCATGTTGTCCGAATTTTAATTTATAAGTATTGTATCCGTGCGCAATCGAAAGCAACTGATGCCCTAAGCAAATAGCAAACATTGGAATTTTTGCTTCTATAATCTTTTTTAACTCTTCAGCCTCTTTTTTTAGTATCAGCGGATCTCCAGGACCATTTGACAAAAACACTCCGTGAATCTCTCCATTTTTATATCTTTTGACAATCACATCTCCTTTTGTATCGTAAGGCACAACCTCAACGCTGATCCCAACTTCGGAGAGTTCATTTAAAATATTTCGCTTGACACCAAAATCAAATGCAACAACTTTTTTATTTAAAGCATGTGAAGCTTTCTTGTATTCCAACCTTTTATCATCCCATACACCACTTTCGTGTACATAGCTTTTTTTTGTACTCACTTGTGGGATATAATCGAACTCCTCAATGCGCGGAGAGTTGGCAAGCAGATTTTTTAAAACTTCTTTATTGCTCTCTTTAGTAGATGCTATCATCATTTGAGGTCCGCTTTCGCGTATCATTTTTGTTAAAAATCTTGTATCTACATCACAAATACCAAATCCGTGATGCTTTTTTAAAAATTCAGGAAAATCACTTGTGCTTCTAAAATTTGAAGCTTTTTCATTTAAACTTCTTATAAATATACCGGAAGCATGCACTTGCAAACTCTCCATATCATCGGCATTACAGCCGACTATGCCGATTTCAGGCATTGTAAATACTATAAACTGTCCAGCATAACTTGGATCTGTGATAATCTCTTGATAACCTGTTATAGAGGTATTAAAAACTATCTCTCCTACTCTTGTTCCTTCTGCCCCAAACGATTTGCCTTCCAAAAAAACACCATTTTCTATATATATCCAAACAGGTTTTAGACTCATTTTATCATGCCTTTTTTTCTAAGCTCTTCTTCATAGAGTCTTTCAAATACAAGATCATACTCTTCTGTTCCGGGAATCAATTTTCGTTTGTAATTGTCTATCTTCTCAAGCACGATATCTTGCGTTCTTTCATAAGTTTTAAGATATTCTTCTATTGCATTATAGATAACATTTTTTACACGATTTTCAGAAACTTGATACTTTACAAGTCCATCTTTTTGCAGTTTATTTAAAATGCGGTGGGAAAGGTCGGAGTACCTCTCTTCAAATGACAATATAACCTTATAATCTTTTGCAAGCCTCTTTTTGACAAGCCAAAACATATTTCGACGGTCAATCTGTCTAAATTCCATCTCTTCGCTGTTCTCATCAAGCATCTCGGAAACTCTCTGTTCCAATGCAGCCTCTTTGTTTATCTCCTCAACGATAAGAATTTTAGCATCTTCTACAATAGGCTCAAACCCTTTTTGAAGCGTAACAAACCCCGAATTCAATAAATCCACTGCTATTTTACTTGCAATATAAGGAGCGTGTGGTAGCCTTATCTTCATTAAATTACCTTATTTTTATTTGTGTGATTGTAACTTATAAAAGGTAAATTTATGTTGAGCTGTACAAAATCTGTTTTTAGCCAATCGCCTTGTCTTATTGTAAAAATCAAAAAAGAGTTACAAAAAAATAGACAAAATCAACAAAAAGAAAAATTCAAATTATTTTATTCTTTATATTTAAGGTTTAAACTTTAACAGTCTTGATTTTTCTCTTTCTCCTATAAAACATCATCGCTCCGCTTATGCCAAACAGAGCCATTGATAATGATGATATACACATGAGAGCTTTTCCAAATTCTCCGAAAAACTGCCCGCTGTGAAGTGCGTACATATTTTGTATAAATTTTTGCCCTGTTGATTTATCTTTATAGAGTTCTTGCGAAACTATTTTTTCGTTTTGAAGGTCTATTTTCAAAAGATTGTAAGCGCCGTATCTATCGTTACCGTAAGACAATTCGTATGGTGCGCCGTTAAACGGAACGCGGATAAAATATGAGCCGCTTATCGTCTCGCCTGCTATATCTACTATCTTTTGCAGCTCTTTTGGACTGCCGCTTGCCATCTTCTCGCCTGTTGCAAAACTAATTTTTTCAGCTCCCGCCATTTTGGTCAAAAAATTTCTATACCACTCATATGACCACCACAAACCCGTAAAACACATAATAAGCACAAAAATAAGCGTAAAAACCCCAAAAACCGAATGGAGCTGATATAAAAACTTGTATCCTTTGGCTTTGAGCTCAATTTTCAAGCTTTTGAAAAAATTCCTTTTGAGTCTTGGCAGATACAGCAAAAATCCGCCGATTGATAAAACTATAATAGTTATTGTCGTTACGGCTACTATATTTTTGCCGACACTGTTTACTCCATCAAAACTTAGAAATCTGTGCAAAGTCATCACGGCAGTAAAAAACTTATCGCTTTTCAGACTATCCGTTATTATTCCACCCGTGTATTGATTTATCTCGCAATAGCCATATTTATCATTTTCAACCGCCGATATGCCGATATATCTTAAATCTTCTTTTGCATTTCGAACGCTTAAAAATCTTATTGACGCGTTTGGTTTTTGCTCTAAAAACTTTGCGCTTATCTCCTCTATGCTTAAAGCCTTAGAGTTTGGCGTTTTGTAAGAGCTTATATACTTAGCTCTTTCATAATCTCTTATATCGTCGGCATAAGAATATAAAGCTCCGCTGACGCCCACTATGACTATTATCGCACAAAAGACAAGCCCCAATACCAAATGGATGTGGTACAGGAGCTTTCTAAAACGAAATCCTCTCAAATGAGCGCGCTTTAATACTCATATCTGAAGCTGGCATAAAACTGTCTGCCCATTGAGTATTCTTCGGTAAACGGCGTGCCAAAAGAGCCTGAGTTACCCGTCATGCTTGCGTCATTTTTACGATTTAGCAAATTTAGTATCTCAACGCCAAACGTCATTGTGTTTTCGCCAAATTTAAGATCATAATGCGCCGTCAAATCAATGCTAAAAACGTCTTTATATTTTTTAGATTCGAAAACTCTTGTCGTCAAACCGACAGGATCCGTTTCTCCTCCCCTGCCGCTAAGCAGTCTTAATCCATCTCCGCCTTTTTGATACCATGCGACGCCTTTTAAACGCAGATTATCAAATATTTGCGCCGAATGAGTATATGTCGCAACCCAAGGCGAGTTAAACTGCGCGGCAGGCAAATCTTCAAGCGATATTAGTTTGCCATTATAAGTTACATGGGTGGCGGACACGGGATCGTTTCCATGTTCATACACATGCGAATCAAACCCTCGAAATCCTATAATGTTGCTTTTTGTGTTAGAGCGCGTAGCAGACAATTCGGATACATGTTTGGAAGCGCCTATATTGTAACTTTTCGACACGCTTAACGTAACTCCCCAATAATCCGTTTTGCCGTCATTTGTATTAAAATAATTAAATGTCGTAGATCCGCCGCCGCCATAGACATATCTTGATTTGATCTGGTCTCTATATTTTCTATTCACATAATCTAATTTGAGCAGCGTATCATCAAAATTTAAGGAGCTTCCTATGCTAAACTCATCCGAATAAGGCGTTTTCAAATGTTTATACTCATAAATCGAAGGATAAGCCGTCCCAAGTACCCATGGCTGGTCCCAATTCGCACGGCTGTAACTGTCCGCTTGATAAGCATAAACCGCATAGGCTAATATCTGAGTGCCGTAATAGCGGTTGTATCCGCCGTAAAGATTTAAAAATTCATTAATGTCAGCGTTAGCAAAAAGTCTTGGCGCAACGTCTATATTATTTGTCAAACTGTCGGTAGAAATTCTAACTCCCGGACGCAGAGTGTATCTGTCAAACTTTATCATATCCTCCAAATACAAAGCCGCCGTGTAATAATTTTTTGCGCGCTCTACCGGCAGGTATTCATATTTACTTTTCGCATATTGTTCACCCGCGATTATGCCATCTTCCATGGAACCTGCTGCGCTGGCATTTAATTCTGGACTGCTAAAAGTGATACCGCCGTCAAATTTAAGTTTGGCTTTAGTGTATTCGGCTTCGCCGCCAAGTTTTATAGTATGCACCGTTTCGCCGACATCTATCTCATCTAAATATAAAGAGCTTTTTAGACCAATATCGGATTTTGTTATATCAGAAGTACCTCTTGATCCCCACTGAGCATTATTGCCGCTGCTATTCCAATTTATAGCGCCGTTTGGAGTTGTGCGCCATGTGTATGCGTAATACTCGGCATCGTTTATACCCGAATGCGAATGCTTATAGCTAAGCGCACTTTCAAGAACGCCGAAATTTAGCGCATTTTGCATATTATAAATGATATCGTATCCGCCATTTTCGACTTTATAATCGGAATTTTTCACATTAGCGCGAAAAAGCTCCTGCGTATATGGCGCGTAAATAGCGGTCAAATCAGCCTTAAAATCTTCAAAATCAAACGTGTTTAACCTAATCAAATAATTTTCGTTTTCTCTGTATTGAGTGCGCTGCTCTTTATATGTGCTGTTATCGGCTCTTACTAAATTGTATCCCGAATACAAAGGAATTTTAGAGCGCTGCAATCCGTAATTTACTAAAAGTCCAAAATGCTCATTGATTGGACCATCCAAAGCCAAAGCGTATTCGTATTTATTAAATTTGGGCTGATAACTCTCGCTTGTGGGGTATTCCATATCTTTTTGCGCGTCTGTCAAATGAAACTGCGCCCAACTATCCTTGGTATATCTAAAGTTTGTCATCACATGCCATCTATCAGAACGTGCGTTTTTAAGTTTCGCGTCCACCACGCCGCCCGTGAAACCGCCGTATTCTGCCGAGATAGCTTCAGTATATGCATCGACACGCTCAATAAGGCTTGTATCTATAAACAGTGACTGTGCCTCACCTGAAGCAAAACCGAGTGGATCGTTGCTTTCCATACCGCCCGGCGCGATGTTGTTATTGTTGCCAACACCGTTAATAAGAAAGTTGTTTTCATAATGCTGAGAACCCCTGATGGAGATTTTCGGAGGCGCTATCTCGCCGCCTTTGGCAGAACTTCTTGCATTTTGCGTGTATTGTACTTTTGAATTTGACCTAAGAGCGTCGGTTATAGACCTTGTTGGAGTAGTAATTCCGCCGCCACCGCCTGTAATGTCTTGCGAAGTTTTAACCATAATCTCTTGCAAAGTTGTCATCGTCTCATTACCTGATAAAGTTGAATTGTTTTCAAAGTCATTCGTTTGCGCAAAAAGCATTGCGTTTGAACAAACAATAAAAGAGAAAACAAAAACCCTTTTTATTGATAAAATCATCGTTTTACCCTCCTTATATTTTCTGGTTTTGATAATATGTTTTTTAGGCGTTATCGACTCTTTTCTTGATATTTTAAGTTTTTATCTATATTTATTATTTCAAGCATTCTAATAATATGACTGATAATTATTATCATATTTAATCCGTGAATGATATAAAAATTATTCTTAAAGTTAGTATAAATTTCTGTGAATTTTTGAATATATTTTAAATAAAATTAATTTTTTTTAAATAATTAGAAATTTTTGCTGTCTTTTTGAAATCCGAGTTGCTTTTTAAACTTAATGCTTGTCTTCTACTCTATCTTGAGCATCTAACATCAAAAGAAGCCAGAAATGCCATAACTGCTCCATTGAAAATGCAAGAGAAATGGAGCAAAAAATATGCAAATAAGTAACGAAGACCTTTTTATACAGTTTTACGAGTGTATGAGAAAAGACGCAACTATAAATGAAGTCTACAAAAACTTCGGCGGCGGCAATATTTATATACCTTCTTTTAAAAGTCTTGGGCGAAATGCTGAAATAGTTGCCGAATATGACAAACGTATACAAGATGGACAGGACAAAACAGAGCAACAAGAGAGCTTGTAGTAGAGTACCTTACTTACTTTATAACATTATAAAGACAAATAAAGAGCAACCAACGCTTTTTTAATGCCTTTTTAAAACCCTTTAAAATATAATTTAAAATTAAAATTTCAAATGAATTAAAAATGATAAAATACATTTTAATACTTTTAGCATTAGCGGGATTATTTGGCGGCTGTAATGCCAAAAAAGAAAATATAAATACACATCAAGCCGCTTGTGATGCAGGCAATATAAGCAGTTGTAACTATTTGGCAGAATCCTATAAGCGGGGAGATAATGGACTAAAAGTCAACTATGAAATAGCAGCGCAATACTTTATGAAAGCTTGTGATATGCAAGATGCATTTGGATGCATTAGAGTAGCAGATATTTATTATTTTGATAATCTTGGCGAGGATAAGCTTGCAGCAAAACCATACTATGAAAAAGCACTTAAATATTATTACAACGCTTGTATAAAAAAAGATATGAAAAGCTGCGGAATGGTTGGGAATATACATGCAGATGGCATAGGTATTCCAAAAGATGCTTTTTCTGATTTTGTTGCATTATCATTTTATGAAGCTGCTTGTGATGGTGGAGAGTTTGAATATTGCTACACAACTGGTTCTTATTACTTAAAAGGCAAGGGAGTACCTCAAAATATTACAAGAGGATTGGAGTATTGGGATAAAGCTTGCAATGAAGATGAAACTGGTTATTCTTGTTATGAAATAGGGAAAACCTATTATGTAGGTAAAATTGTTTACAAAAATATGGTTAAAGCTAAAGAGTTTTTTAAAAAAGGATGTAAACGGCATAAATTTAATGGATGTAAAGAACTTAAAAGTTTGGAAGCTTTTGGCGAATATCTTCAAGAAGTAACAGATGCAGAGTCTGATATTTATAGTTTTTATGATTTATACCATCAAGAATACGGGGATAGAGAATATACATGCGAAAGTAAAGTGCATAACAAATTATTTTTAGTAAGATGCTATCCTAAGAACTCTAATTATATAGGAAATGTTTTTGTTGTAGAGATTGCAAAACCCGATAGTAATAATGTTAATAAGTATAGAATAAAAGCTGCAAATGAGATATCATTTAATTCGGTAGAAGGGGTATTTAAACGATACAAAAATGATATACCTATAAGCGAGTTGGTTAAAATTTTTAATGATTAAGATATTTTTTGCTCTATTTATTCCTATTTTTTTATTTGCCGATATAACAGGCAAAGTGCTAAAGGCAACCGACGGAGACACTATAACAATCCTAACAGACAAAAAAGGACAAATAAAAGTACGCTTTGACAGCATAGACGCACCCGAATCCAAACAAGCATACAAAGAGGCAAGCAGAAAAAATTTTACCGCCTTTTGCATAGGAGAAAGCGCAACGATAGAATATAAAGGACAAGATAGACATGAGCTAAAATACGGTGAACAATATGTAAAGCTGAAAAAAAAGGCTAAAAAAAGTCTTTGGCAGGACAATAATCAACCCCCCCATGGGAGTGGAGAAAAAAGAAAAAATGATTGATACAACGATAGACTTAAATACAATAATAACAGTAATAGTCTTAATAATAAGTTGGTACTATTTCAGAAAACAGATAAAAAGCTCAAAAGAACAAATCAACTTTTTCAAAGAACGGGATAAAAAACAGCAAGAGGAGCAGCTTGAACAAGAACGGATTAGAGAAATTGACTATTTGATTGACCTTCTTACAAGAATAAAAAACTTTTTGGACAATTCTTATTTTTGTTACAAAAAGGAAAACGAAGATATTGCTAATATGTTAAGAGAGAGCGAACATATTGTAATAACCTATTATAAAGAGCAGTTATTAAGTGATTTCAACGATTTTAAAGAACACGCAAAGCAAACAATGGAAAAATTAAAAGACTTGAAAACTTATTCAAGTTCACAAAATGACATAGATAATCTTAAATTGGCGCATAAAAAAATAATAGAAAAACTTTCAAAGGAGAAAGAAAAATGGCTTTAGTTAAATGTCTTGGATGCGGAAGCGACGTAGACTCTGGTGCAAAAGAGTGTCCAAAATGTGGAAAAAAACACCCTACAATTCCCTTCTCAAAATGTGTTTCATGCGGTAAAGAGGTAGATTATGACGCAAAAGTCTGCCCTCATTGCGGTAAAGAATCTCCTACTGTCAGCGGTAAACAGATGCTTATAGCATTTATTGTTTTTGTGGTTATTATAGGGTTGTTTGTAACTATGTGTTCAGATGACGATACGCCTAAAGTACCACTCACGGAAAAGCAAATAGCAGATAAGCAATTTAGTCAATGGGATGGCTCAAATATTTATGTTACACGGAGAATAAAAGAATCTATGAATGACCCCGATAGTTACAGCCATGTAAAAACACTCTACTCTTACAATAATGTAACCAAAACAATTGAGGTAAGAACAAAATTCAGAGGCAAAAATGCATTCGGCGGCACCATTATGAATACTGCAATAGCAACGGTTGATCTAGACGGCAACATTAAATATTTTGATGTGGTATATTAGTGCAATAAACTCTCAAATTTTTTATTCAGCGCATTCTCTATTAAAACAACCAATTTATCGGAGAGTGCGCCCTCATCCGTTATCGGTAAAAATCGTCTTTTTGTTATCTTCTTACTATTGCTTCCGAATTGATGAACCGCAGGATACGCATAACCTTTTGCGGCTGCATTTGTACCGATAAAGGCAGTATTATCTTTTACGTCCCACGCCGTTCTATCCTGCAAAGTCCCCTGATGATAGAGTATTATACCCTTACCTTTTTTGGCTTTAAGAGTTACATCTGATAGTTTTTTCCATTTGACGCCCGTTACGAGATCACTTTCTGCCTCATACGCCTTTACCACTTCATTATAAATCGGTCTTGCGATATGCTCTCCCAATATGTTTTTTGGATTTTTAGCAAAAATCTGAATATTACGAAAAATCCTATTGATATTCTCCAAACCTTTTATCGTTATTGCCATCTTTTATCTCCTTTTGTGGTGTGTATTCCAATTTTACAAAAAGTAATGCGCTGTTGCATAGAGTGCGTGGCAATGACATGGAGAGTAACGCACTAATTCAATTTTGATTTTTTTTATAAATTAGCTTTATAATACAAAGCTATTTACTTATGTTCTTAAGATTATTTTAGTTATTTTTTGTTGTTATAAAAAGAGTTTTAAATGTACTGAGCTATAATGCCTACGACATTGCAAGGAACTTTTATGGGGCTTACAATATCAAGGAAATAGCTGTAACTTACAAGTTTAACATACCATGTCAAATCAAGGCTGAAGAATTCATAATAAAAAACTTCCAAGCAATTAAGAGCATTGCAAAAATTATGCAGGGAAAATAAAAATGATGGAGCAAAAAACACAGAATAAAGAGATATTTGATGTTACGCAAGACAGCATTCTTTTTATCGTGAATGACATGAATTATATCGATTAATATCAATAGAATTTTTATAATATCTTATATGCTTTGCTATATATACTCATGATATACAAATAGAGCTTGAAATTACCCATACAATAATAAACGTATAAATTTTATCTATTAAAATATTTTAATTTCTAAATTGTAAAATATACTTAATTTTCCTTAAATTCCTCACCAAGCCTATAAGCCAAAAAGATTAAAATGCCACACCTAAAACCAAAGCTATCCAAATTGCCCATTTGGGCACAACAAAACCGCTCTTTTTTTCTATTTTTACTTCAAGCGCCTTTTCGCCGCTAAGCTCTACAGCGTCCCCTGTCTTTACTATTGGTATATAATTGATATCAACATCTTTCAAAAAATCAGATGAGCACAAATCAAGCGCGTTGGCTCCGTAAGAGCCGTAAGCTAAGATAAACGGCGCGTTATTTGCGCTGTTGAAAACAATATCTACCCTTTTTCTATAAATGCTAAGTTTCGGTATATTGGCAAAACCGCCGTTAATCTTTAGCATAAACTCTTTGGTAAAAATGCTCTTTTGAAGTTTGATATCTGCTTTTTCGTTTACGATATGCCTCTCAAGCTTTATCCATTTATCGCCGTCTTTGTAAAAAATATTCAAAGGAAGTATCAAACTTTTCTGTCCCAAATCAACAAACAGACCTCTACAGGTTGAATAGATGGGAGTTTATATATTAGAGCGTCATCTATGTTTTCTTGATATTTTGCTTTTAACTCAACAAACGACCTCTCCGTATATTGTTCGCTTGCATATGCCCTAACGGAGGTGATTTTGGGTATTTTTACATCCGAAGTTATGATAAGCTGCCAGCCTTCGGTATCGCTGTCATAATCATAATCTTCTATCCTTATCTTATCCGCTCTTAAACTGCTCTCATTTGACACGTCTTTGAGTTCTGCGAGTAAAACTCCGCGCACAGCCGTATAGTAGCCAAATTCAACATCCGCTTTGGCTTCCCAATTATAATCCGCACTATTCCAATCAAGCTCAAGATACGACACATAATCCCCTTCATTTAAGAGCTTTATGCGGTATGTGTAGGTATATACGACTCCGCGTGTGGTATTGTTCATTTTTTCATTTATAAAATACAAAGTTACGGGAATCTACTGCGTGATATTTTCTATCTTTTCCACATCTACAAACGAAAAAGCCACCGCTTGGTCGTTTGCGTTAAAAACTGTCGCATCTTTGAGCAACGGCGAGAGAGTATTTAGATAAACCTCATCCGGAATTTCCACTCTGCTGAATATCTGCCCGCTCTGCGCATTTAATTCCAATCCGTAAGCGTAATCAAACGAACTTTGCGCGGCAAGAAAAGAGTTCAAAAACAGTGTAAACGCCAAAACAGATATACTTTTTTTCATACCTTATCCTTTGCATCTTCTTTCGGAGGTATCGGAGCTAAAAATCCTATAATAAGCATTAACAGTGCAACGCCTATAAAAACAAAAGCTCTAAATAACCCTTCCAGTCTCACGCTGTCATGCAGTACAAGTTTTGCCGTAACAATGACCAGCAAAGCCATACCGACAAACCAGATATCTCTTTTTTTGTTTCTGTTTGCAAAAATTATCAAAGCCAAAGCCAAAAACGT
>JAIROK010000006.1 GCA_031257555.1 Campylobacteraceae bacterium
TTTTTATGTATCTCAAACATAAATCCGCCGTTTGGTATCGGAGACTGCGACAAAGTAACCGTATAGTGGTCTTTTATGACGCTCTCTTTTTGCGAATACATAAGCCCTATGTTGTAGCCCGCGCTCCCAAAACCTCTTATCGCGACAACTAAAACTTTTGTCTCGCCTTTTTTTGACGAATTGAAGATGTTTATTATATCTTTTATCGCGGAGTAAAACGGGATTTTAGCGAACAACGCCTCAAACAAAGAGGCTATTTTCGTATGTATGATAAAACCCAAAATATAAAGCGTAAATGCCAAAACGATTACGGTAAGCGCTAACCACACAAAACTATGGGCGTCTATATCAAACCCCAATGCGGCAAAAATCTTAAGCGTTATGGCGTCCATCTTGTCGTAAACCCACAAGAGTATAAATACCACCGCCGCTATGGGCAGAAGCCAAAAAAGCCCTTGCAGTATGTTTTCGACAAAATGTCTTATTAAAGTTTTTTTCTCTTGCATGGAAAGTCCTGTTTTTTATAATTATGATTTTAATAAACTCTTTGTTTTTTACCGTTTTGTGATGTTTTAGATATAAGTTTATCGCTTTTTGCAAAAAATGTAAATACTGCCAAAGCGCTTGAGCGTGAACGCTATCAAGATAGAAATTTTTTGCATTTGTCTTTGATTTTAGTGAAAAATATTCGGTAGAAGTAATGTTATAATGCCGCAAAGGATACAAATATGCAAAAACGGATTTTAATCACAAACGATGACGGATATGAGAGTGAGGGACTTTTGGCTTTAGCAAGGGCACTAAAACCATTAGGACAGGTTACCATAGTAGCTCCCACTACCGAAAAATCGGCATGCGGACACTCATTGACAGTTACCAAGCCGCTTAAATTTATAAGGGTAGATGATGATTTTTTCAAACTTGACGACGGAACGCCAAGCGACTGTATATATTTGGCGATTACCGCTCTGTTTGAAAAAGACAAAAAGCCGGATTTGGTCGTAAGCGGAATCAACAAAGGCGCAAATCTCGGCGAAGATATCACCTACAGCGGCACGGCAGGCGGCGCTATGGAGGGAACTTTGCACGGTATTGCGTCATTTGCCATATCGCAGTATTACACAAACGGACGCGATACGCTTGATATTTTAGGCTATGAGCTGGCAGCAAAAAGCGCGCATGATATTGCAAAAAAAATCCTGCAAGGCTCTTATCCGCTTGGAGAAAGAGAGTTTATAAATGTCAATATCCCTCCCGTCTCACCCGAAGAGTGCAAAGGCTATAAGATAACAAAAACGGGCAGCAGAGCATATGAAAGCACAGCTTTGATGAACAGAAACCCAAGAGGCGAAGAGTATTATTGGATAGGAGTCGATGCGCTGATGTGGCAAAGAGATATTGACGAAGAGTCTGATATATACGCGCTCAATCAAGGTTTTATATCACTCACACCAATACAGTTGGATATGACGGCTTATGGCAAAATAAAAACTTTAAAGCAATGGATAAAGTCATAATCTTGCAATATTGATATTACATAGTTTCGGCACAATGATGTATTGAAATAAAGATAAAATTGTTGCATATTTGAACCGATACGAGTGTTTGTGTTGAAATTCGTATATGTCATTTACAATTTCGATTTGGCTTCGCGTTGAACCGACAATATATATTTGGCATAATACCCATAAAGCATAGCGGACGACACAAGGGTTGTATTGAAATTGATTTTATGTATAACTCACTTTTTGTGTCTATACCGTTGAACCGACACAAGCGTTGTATTAAAATTCTACAGTAGCAAACCATACCCTCTCTCCTGCTTTAGTTAAACCGACTACAAAGGATAATCTCTGAAGTAATAACCCATCCACCGACATACCTGATTATAAATCCTATCACAAATGATAATGCCCTTGCGCGATTCCTCAAGGTCTGTAAGTACTTTCTATTATAAGTCCTATTACAAAGGATAACACAGTATAATGCCAACCCTATAGAACAGTATTTTTCTAATTATAAATCCTATTACAAAGGTTGTACTAAAATTCAAAAACCTAAAAAGCAATATTTTAAGTTTCAGTTGAACCGACACAAACAATAGATTAAAAACCTTTTAACGACATGTGATGCTCTATGCATTTTCATGTTTTTATAGATTTATGTACTCCTTTATTTATTATTTGGTCATCTTCTTTACATCACTCATGCTCATTTTCCGTCATTCCCTCATTTCTCCGTCATTCATACCCATTTCGCCACTCCCACACCCCTATTTCATCATTTCCATGCCATTTCGTCATTTCTGCACCTCTCCTATGTCATTCCTGCTAAAGCAAATATCCATAAATTCGTCTATAAAAACAAAATTTCTGCATTCTCATTCTGTCATCCCACCCCATTACGTCATTCCCACGCAGGCGGGAATCCACAAGTATTTAGAAAAATATTGAAATGAAAAAAGAGAAATAAAAAATATGTAAATTTCCTCTTGCTTCACAAAAACGAAATTCCTATATTTTTCCAAGTCTTATGTTTGTTTTTGTGGATTCCCGTTTTCACGGGAATGACAAAGAAAGTGTCATTCCAATAAGTATAACAACAAAGCAATACACAAACACGAAGTATTTATTCGTTGAAACTAAAATTCAATTTGTTTTCAAAGTTTAAATCTTTTTGTTTTGTTTTTTGTTTCAAGCTAAACTGTTTTATTTCCAAAGTTGCAAAAGTTTGTTTTATTTTGTTTTTTAACTTTGTTTTGTTTTAAAGATTTAAATTATTTTCTTTTTAATTCAACTGTTTTTATTTCTCTTTTTAAGTTTCAACAGTTTTGTTTTAAAAGTTTAAAAACTTAAAAAAATTAAAATTTGAAAATAAAAAAAGAAAAATTAAATTTTTTTTCTATTTCTCCCATAAAACATCATGACCCCGCTTATGCCAAACAGAGTCATAGATAAAGATGATATGCACCAGATAGCTTTACCTGTCTCTCCGAAGAATGCTCCTGAGTGTAAATCTTGAATACTGTTTAGAAATCTTTTGTTAAGAGGTATATCTTTTTCTTTTTCTTTGTCATCGTCTTTGAATGTTTTTTTCTGTTATGGGGTTATATGTAAACCATCCGCTGTATTCATTGTTTATGTAGATTGTGTTATATACGTCTGTTACTCTATCAGGGATAAAGATAAGTATAGAATGATTTGGTGCATATTTTAAGAGAAGGGAGTATCTCTGCTGTGTAAGAACTAATGGAGTAAAAACTAAATGTTCCCTCATTTAGAGTATTTTCATCATTTATCTGGGCATTATCTTTATCAAATGAAGCTCTCACTACTAAAGGTTTGTTGTTATATCCGTTGTATGTCAAAGCAGATAGTTTGGCATATGGTTTTTGTTCTATAAATCTCTCAAGTATCTCTTTTGTGCTTAATACATCTCCTTGTTTATCTCTTTTGATAAAACTCATCTCAAGTCTTGATAGCTAATTTTCATAAACAAGTATTGCTCAGCTTACTCATATTATTGCTATTGGAATACAAAAAAGCAGTTCTATTATCTTGTGGGATTGTTTGAAGAGCTTTTTGAAGTTAAAGGTTTTAGGATTGAAGTTATTCAAGCTATAGATTTTAGTTTTGATATTTGATAAAATTTCTTTGAAGTTAAAGTTGGTCATTTAGGGTTTCCTTTTGTTTTATTTCTTTCTTCTTGGGTTTTAATGTTTGATAATAATATTTTGATTTTAATGTTTATAAAAAGATTTAATAAAATACTTTTTAGATTAAAACTGTTTTTGTGATTTGGTTTGTTCATTTGGTTTTGTTTGTTCATTTTAATCCTTTTTGGTTTATTGGGTTCATTTGAGTTCCTTTTTGTTTTTCTTTTTCTTTTTTTGATTGGTTTAGTAACTCTTTTTATGGATTCCCGTATTCACGGGAATGACATATTGAAAAAATCATTCCTTGCTATCAAAATTAGTCATTGTGAGGAGTACAAAGCACGACATGGCAATTCATTTTCCATGTTTCTCACCATTTGTCATTCTTATGGATTCCCGCCTGCGCGGGAATGACATAAAATATACACCTCTCCACAAACCAATCCCAACTCTAACCAAAGAAACAAAAGAGGCAAAGGAAGCTATGCTTTACCCTTGTTGTTTCTCTTTCCCACTCTGCCTCCCATCATTTACTTACTTTGTGGTTTTCATTATTCCTACACACCCTTTTACATTACACACGCACTATCTCTTACGTCACACCCACGCAGGCAGGTATCCGCAACACGAAGTGTTCATGAACTTCAAATTACAAGATAAACTAAAACAAAATAATTTGAAATACAATTACTTCGTATTGCCTCTTTTGCAATTCCTATGGATTGCCGCGCAACGCTTGCAAGACGAAGAAAGATGGATTCCCGTTTTCACGGGAATGACGTAAGTCGGGGGAATTCCATCTGATAGATTGCCGCGCCGCAAGTGGCTCGTAACAAAAGAGAAGAATTGATCATCACGCAATAATTGCAACGATAAAACAGGAAATGAATTACCGCATTCCTATCAAATATCGTTTCTTTCAAAAACTCTTCGCCCGTGTGGAAATGACGAAATGGGCAAAAATGATATGAAGCAGAGAAATGATATAGAAAAAACGTGGAAATAACGTAAAAAAGAATGGCGATATGCACTTACTATGTGAGAACAATGGATGGTGTTGCTGGAACGACAAAGCAGACGAAGATTCCCATTTTCATGGGAGTGACGAAATAAGCAAAAATGACGAATGGAGAATGCAAAAATCCAGAAGTGTTCAAATGAAAAAGAGAAATAAAAAATTATATTTGCCGTAAAATATCAAGATACTATTTTTATTATTTATAATTACTATATATAACTAATTAAACATTATATAATTAGTTATTTTCCATCATATCACAATCTCATCATTTACGCTTAGTATCGGAGAATTTGCATTGACCGTATCGGGATATTTCAAACCGCTTCCGGTATTTAACAAAACAACTTTTTCATTTGGTTTTATCCATCTGCTTTGCAAAAGAAGATGTGCCGCTGCCGCAGTTGCTGCACCTTCGGGACAGATAAAAAGTCCTTCGCTTCCAGCCAAAAGGAGTTGATACTTTAATATATCCTCATCGCTGACGCTTACAGCCGTACCATTTGTTTTATAAATCGCCTCCAAAACCAAAAAATCGCCCAACGCTTTTGGTACCGTAATGCCAAACGCTACAGTTTTAGCATTTTCCCAAAAAACAGACTCTTTTTGCCCATTTTCATAAGCCTTTACTATCGGTGCGCAATTTTGCGCCTGAACAGCCACAAGGCGCGGCAAAATGTCTATTATGCCTATCTCGCGCAGTTCCAATAAAGCTTTATATATGCCGATAAGCCCCACGCCTCCGCCTGTCGGATACAAAATCACATCCGGTATTTTCCACCCAAATTGCTCTGCTATCTCAAATCCCATCGTCTTTTTACCCTCAATGCGATAAGGCTCTTTGAGGGTTGAAGCATCCATTATGCCGTATCGCTGTACGGCTTTGGCGGTTATCTTTCCTGCGTCGCTTATGAGTCCATCTACGAGGTAGAGTTTTGCTCCGCTTACCGCACATTCGTTTCTCGTGATAAGCGGAGCATCTTTTGGCATAACTATATTTGCTTCAATGCCTGCCTTTGCTGCATATATAGCCCATGCGGCTCCAGCATTTCCATTTGTAGGCATAGCAAAACTTTTAACTCCGAGCTCTTTTGCTTTTGATACGCCTACTGCGGCTCCGCGTGATTTGAAACTGCCGCCCGGATTTAGCCCTTCGTCTTTCAGGTACAAATGTTTAAAGCCAAGCGTCTTGCCAAGATTTTTGAGTTTTAAAAGCGGCGTTATCACTTCTCCCAGCGAGACAATATTTTTCTCATTTTCTATCGGTAAAAACTCTTTGTAACGCCATAGATTATATGGACGCGCAGAAAGTTTTGCTCTAAAAAAAGCGGATTTTACCTTTTTGATATCGTATTTTACTAAAAGCGGCGAAGAGCATTTTTCACAAAGCTGAACCAATTTTTTATAATCAAAACGGCTTTTACACTTTGGGCACTCTAAATGCGTAACGTACATGCAAGCTCCTTAAAACGCTCTGGCAAGATCGGAATCGGGATGATTGCCGCAGCGTCTGTAATCATCAAAATCTATTTTAAGATTATACTTTCTTCTTATCTCTTGAAGCCCGTATGATAATTTCACGTAATATTCCAAAGAAGCATTCTTTTGATTTGCAAGATATGTATTAGGACGCGGAACCCAGACCATATTTACAGTACTAACACCATAACTTGCAAGTTTGTCGGCTTCTTCAATGACAGCTTCCAGCGCTTCATCTTCACTTTTAAAACCAAAAAGCAAAGCCGGTTCAACACCGGAGACTATGCCTGTATTTACTCTGCTTTCATCAAAAATATCAACCGCGTCTATAAGCCTTCGTTTCCACTCTTTATATCCTACCCATCTTGCTTTCCCAGGACAGACAATTTTGAAAATCTTCTCATTTAAAACCTCTATATTCATGGTAAGGCTCAAAATGTTTGTGTTGTCATAAAGCCTTTTTAACTGCTCTTTGTGGATAGCCGTGCAAGCAATCTGAACGGGAATTTTGTTAGTTGTAAAATTTTCACTAACCGAATTTAAAATCTCAATATAATAATCCACCTCTTTATCAAACGGCTCTTTGCCGTGAAAATCCGATCCCGAAGTAATGCAAACAGCGGTAAACCTGCCTTTTTCTTTTAAAGCCCCTTTTATGGTTTCGGATACGTCTTTTGGCTTTATCCTTGTTTGCATCTCTATCTCGTCTTTTTGCTGTTTGAGGTTATTTACAATATCGCAAAATCTGCATCCATCGTCATTCGTCCAAAAATGGCAGTAGCGATTCGGCGTGAGATACAGCCAACCGACTATATTTTGCATTGATGCGCCGCTTGAAGTTCTTTTTCCGTAGCAGTCCGGTTTTTCCCAATAAAATACCTCTTCAAGTACATTTTCACCATCCGTTAAAACAAGTCTGTCATCTATCAAATCAATCACATAAGGGTTGTTCTCCAAAGGAGTCGGAGTGCTTAACACGGAAATGCCGTCTCTTAATACGAAAGCTTCGGGACGCTTTGTAAGCTTGCCGTCTCTTGTGCCGAAAATGTGAGTTCCTCCAAGCTGGTGCTTTTCAACATCCACTGCTTCGATGGCTTTTGGCGTATAATAAACGCCGCGCCTGTGGATATCTGTCTTTAACATGATAAGTCTTGGAAATTCGGGATACTTTGCCGCTGTCTCCTCAAAACTCAATGTATCGGTCATTTTGACTCCTTTTGTTGATAATCTTGCTAAAACACAAACCTTTTTGCTTTATTTAACCTCAACTTTTTATGCGAGGGTCAAAACTTCATACCCCATTTGATAACTGTCTTTCTTTCAATGGTTTTAAAGACAATATTTTCAATCAATATACCTATAATGATAACCGTCAAAAGTCCTGCAAACACAAGATCTATATCAAGCTGATTTTTCTTCTCATATATAAACCAGCCAAGCCCGCCTCCTCCTGAACTTACGCCAAAAACAAGTTCTGCTGCTATAAGCGTTCTCCATGAAAATGCCCAACCTACTTTAAGACCTGTTAAAATACTCGCAAATGCCGCAGGAATCAATATCTTAAAAACAAAACTAAGTCCTGTTAATTCATAATTTTTACCAACCATACGAAGAGTATTGCTGACACTCATAAAGCCGTTATATATATTAAGCGCAATAGGCCAGGTTACCGCATGTATAATTACAAAAATGATACTCGGATACCCAAGCCCAAACCATAAAAGAGCCAAAGGTAAAAGTGCAATAGCAGGAAGTGGATTAAACATTGCGGTTAAAACTTCCAGAAAATCCGTTCCGACTCTCGTCGTGATAGCCAAAACCGTAAGCGTACCAGCCAGCAAAACACCGCATGCATAAGCACTAAAAAGCACTTTCAAAGAAGTTACGGTCTTTTCAACAAGCTCTCCGTTTAAAATGACGCTCAAAAACCCTTTTGCGGTAGCCAAAAATGTCGGAAGCATCAACTCGTTATCAAGATACACTGCATAAAATTGCCAAATCAAAGCTAAAGCTATAATTATAAGAGCTTTTCTTACTGCTCCTATATTGAAAATCCGCTCAAAAATGGAAAGTTCTATCTTTATCTCTTGAATTTGATTGGTTTGTAACTCTTTTTCGTATTTGTTTTTTAAGTCGTCAATAGAAGCCGTTTTTTTCTTTTTGCCCATTTTAAAACCCTTTTAAATAACATAATCTAACTGATCTTTAAAAAGAATCCGTGAGATTCTCTCTTTGAGTTCGGCAAACTCGGGATGATAACGCGAATCAAGAGAAGACAAATCAACGTCAATCTCTTCTATAACCTCTCCTGGATGCGGTGAAAGCATAACTATGCGCGTACCCAATGTTATCGCTTCATCTATCGAATGCGTTACAAACACGAGAGTAAATTTGGTCTCATTCCAAAGCTCTAAAAGTTCCTCTTGCATCTTTTGGCGTGTCAGTGCGTCCAAAGAGGCAAAAGGTTCGTCCATCAATATGACTTTTGATTTTAAAGCCAAGCATCTGGCAATCGCTACTCTTTGCTTCATGCCGCCCGATAAAGCGTGCGGATAAGAGTTTTCAAATTTTTGCAAATTCACTTTTTTCAAGAACACTCTAGCTTCTACTTCCGCCTCCTCTTTGCTCACTTTCTTTGCAGCTTTTATAGCAAAAGCTACATTTCCAAGAGCACTTTTCCAGGGTAAAAGCTGGTCAAACTCTTGAAACACTACAGCTCTATCAAATCCGGGCTTTTTAACCTCTGCGCCGTTTAGGGTAATTGAACCGCGTGAAGGTCTGATAAATCCCCCTATAGCTTTTAATATAGTTGATTTGCCGCAGCCTGAGGGTCCCAATAAAACCAGACGGTCTGATTTTTCTACTTTAAAACTTACATTATTTGTAGCTGTTACTAAATAGCCGCTTGTTTTATACTGTAAAGTTAAATTTTTTATCTCCAAAAAAGATGATTCTGATGAATCTTGTCTTGACATGTTTACTCCTACTTTTATTAGTGGATTTTGTCGAAAACCAATTCCTTCCAATCAGATGGTTTTGTTTTAATGGCACCTGTATCAAAAAGAAAATCACTGAAAACCGTGATATTGGGCAACGGTTTTGTCTGATATGAAATTTCCGGTTTATTTAGTATTGTCTCTATAATTTCTAAATGTTCTTTTGATTTTGAAGCTTGGAGATAGAGTTTAGACGCTTCTTTTTTATTGTTAGCTATCCAAAAATCAACCTCATTCAAAGCATCTATAATAGCTTGTGAAAGTTTTGGATTATTCTTGTAAAACTCCTCTGTAGTAGAGATGACGTTTGATGTGTGTCTGCCGCCAAACACATCGTAAAAGTCAAAGACTTGATGAATATTTGGATTTTGCTGTTCTATGGTCAAGAAAGGCTCTTGCGTAAAATGTGCCGCGATTTCGGATTTGTCCGAAGTTAAGACAGCAAGAGCATTGGAGTGTTTGAGTGCAACGGTCAAATAGTCTAACTTGTCATAATTTTCTATGCCGTACTCTTTTGCCGTTGCTATTTGAGACACTAAAGACTGTATAGAGACTTTGACCGAAGGGGCTGCTATCTTATCTTTATCGGTAAAATCTCGCAGGGTTTTGATTTTTGGATTTGAAGTATTTAAAATCTGTGGCGCTTCATTGAGTGAAGCCAAAATCTTAGCTTTACCTTTTGTCTTATCCCAAAGCCTTATAGCTCCCGAAATCAAATCAACACTGCCTGAAGGCAGCACATCATTATTTGCCGCAGAACCTCCGCTTAGAGTAACCCATTTGACTTTGATATCTTTAAGCTCTAAAGCCTTGGCATTTTTCTCTATCAGTCCATGCTCTTCAACCACTATCAAAGGCAAATGCAAAATCACGTACTGTTTTGCAACTTTAAGTTCATTTTTGTCGGCTGATAAGCAAAAATCAAATAAAAATACAAACGCTATCGCAGATAAAAATACCTTTTTCATAAAAAAACAAATCCCTCACTGATTGTATTCTCATAAATATACCACATTTCTTTATTTATGTCAAGTTACTCTATCAATTTAATTAAGATTAAAAAAATAATAGTAAGTATTTTTTGATATAAAAACAAAAGAACGCATTAGATACGATTTATATCGAATACGCGAACGGCGCTTCTGCTTCGCCGAAAAACTCTTTATAAATTATCTCTTTTTGGGTATTGAACTCATGGCTTATCCTGCTTCTGGGATTTGGGAGTTCTATATTGTGTATCTTTTGTATGCGTCCGGGACGATTTGTCATAACAACTACGCGGCTTCCAAGATACACGGCTTCGTCAATATCGTGAGTTACCAAAATCATAGTGATTTTTTCCCTCTCCCAAATGCGCAGCATCTCCTCTTGCAG
>JAIROK010000027.1 GCA_031257555.1 Campylobacteraceae bacterium
TTTACATGAGATTCTTGCCAAAGTAACAGAAGTTTTGAAACTGTTTTTAGAAAGACAAATACAAAGCGGCGTAAATGCTGTTCAAATCTTTGACTCATGGGCAAGCGCGCTTGAAGAGAGCGCATTTTTTGAGTTTAGCTGGAGGTATATCAAAGAGCTTTGTACCTATCTAAAAAGTAAATATCCGCACATACCGATTATCGTTTTCCCAAAAGGTATAAGCGGTTATCTTGATAAAATCGAGGGCGATTTTGACGTGTTTGGAGTGGATTGGTCAACGCCGATAGAGTTAGCTAAAGAGAAACTCGGACACAAATATGTTTTGCAGGGCAACATGGAGCCTGCAATGCTTTATAGTAAAAAAGCCATAGACAGCGGTGCTGAACATATAGTAAATGTTATGCAAAACAGACGCCATATCTTTAATCTTGGGCATGGTATTTTGCCTGATGTTTCGGTAGAAAATGCGAAATATTTTATAAATTTAGTTCATGAGAAAACCAAACTTTAATGTCAAATTTCATATTTGGACCGGTGCAGTCCAGACGATTTGGGCTCTCTTTAGGGATTGATTTAAGTCCTGATAAAAAACAGTGCAATTTTGACTGTCTTTACTGTGAACTAAAAGGTGCGAAAACTACAGACAATATACAAAATCCTCCTTTAGTTCATGATATTATAAATGAGCTTAAATCATCTCTTGTGAAATTTCCAAATATCGATGTCATTACCATTACGGCAAACGGTGAGCCTACACTCTATCTGTGGTTAAAAGAGTTGGTTTGGCAGATAAATGAGGTTAAAAACGGCAAAAAACTCCTCATTCTTTCAAATGCTGCTTGCATACATGATAAAAATGTCCAAGAGGCGCTTTTGGATATTGATATAGTTAAATTATCACTTGATTCTGTGACTCATAAAATATTTCAAAAACTCAATCGCCCGCACAAAGGTGTAAATTTAAAATACATAACAGATGGCTTAAAAGAGTTTAGCAAAGTGTTTAAAAATGAGCTTGTGCTTGAAGTGCTTGTTGTAGAAAATTTCAATGACACAAGAGATGAATTTATGACGTTGAATGAAATCATAAACGAGATATCTCCATCGCGTGTAGATATAAGTACGATAGACAGACCAAGCGCTTACAAAGTTAATGCGGTGAGTTATGAAGCGCTTGAGATTTTATCGCGTGAGATAAAAAATATTCCTGTAGTGATAGCAAATAGAGGGAAATTTGCAAAAACTGCTGTGAATTTGAAAGAAATTGAAATAATACAGCTTTTAAAAATGCGTCCGCAAAGCGAAGAAGATATGAAAAATATACTTGATGAAAATAGCAAGGAGCTATTGCAAAATTTATTGATAAATGGGAAAGTTCATTTGGTAAATGTTGCTAATATCAATTTTTACAAATTAACATGTAATAGCTAAAAACGCAGTGATTTTATTTTATATTTTATATTTTTATAAATTATGTAAACATTTGCTGTAAATTTTTGAAAAAAAATTGCAATTTTGTCTGTTTTGACTCTTGACATTCAAGACATTTTTGCTTATAATTTCGTCTCTTTATTTTATTCCGGATTAGCTCAGCGGTAGAGTAGGTGACTGTTAATCACTTGGTCGCTGGTTCGAATCCAGCATCCGGAGCCATCTATGAAATTCGATAAAACTCCAAAAATTTAAAATAATTAAAATATTTTTTCTTAATAAATTTATAATTTTTATGCCAAATAAAAATTATAAATTTAATCAAAGACATAGTGTGAAAAATACCTGCCATATCTTTTTGTGCTGAAATTGCTCAAAAATTACTTTTAAAGGTGTTTGAGAGCAAAAAATAGATAGTTATTCCATGAAATTTAAAAACAAACCAATATTAGCAATATAAGTTTTTTTGTGGTAAAGTTTCTACTTTAGAATCAACAATAAAAGGCTAAAGCATGGCAGAAAAAATTATGAACGCCTCTGGGGGGGGGGGGGGGGGTAAAAGCCGCTCTGCTCAAAAATAGCGCTAAAGAGGCAAACAGCGAATTTTTAGATACTCTTCACACACATTTTCCACAATTTTTTGATAAAAACGGCAACTTCAAAATAGATAAATTTACCGAAGAACTAAAAGCGAATAATATAGATGAAATTCGCGACGGATACAAACTTGGATTTGTCGGCAAAGATTACGCGAGACTGCAAACGGGGTGCGCTTCTGAAATGATGATTGCACCGGACTGCGAACACAATGAAAAACCCGAAAATAAAAACAGTGGCAATATATTTATTACCGGCGATAACCTTGAAGCGTTACGACATCTGCAAAATGCTTACGCAAATAAAATAAAAATGATTTACATTGACCCGCCTTATAACACGGGGCAAGAGTTTACATATTCGGATAAATTTGAGTTTGACGATGAAAAGTTAAAAAGCGCGTTAGGATATAGCGACGATGAAATAGCAAGGCTAAAATCCATTCAGGGCAAAAGCTCGCACAGCGCGTGGCTAACATTTATGTACCCGCGGTTAAAAATCGCGCAAAAGTTATTGAGCAATGACGGCGTGATTTTTATTTCAATCGACGATAACGAACAGGCAAATTTGAAATTGCTCATGGACGATGTGTTTGGGGAGGGGAATTTTATTGGAGAATTTATTGCTATTTCAGCACCAGCTGGAACACAAAGTTCATCAGATGTGGCGCAACAGCACTCATATTGTATTTCATACAAGAAGAAATTTGATTGTGTGCTTTCAAGAATAATTCCTACAGTAAAAACGCTGAATGAGAAATATAACGAAGAGGATGAATTTGGAAAATATTATGTTGAAAGGTTATGGAAACGTGGAATTGGGGGAAGAAAAGAAGATGTTCCATCGTTGCATTTTCCTGTTTATTACGATAAAAAAACAAAAGCAATTTTTGTTGATAATGAAACAAGCGATACTGAAGGACTAATTAAAATTATTCCATATCAAGCAAAAGGCATATTGGGTAGATGGACGTGGTCAAAGGAAAAAATGAAAAAAGAAAGAGAAAAATTGATAGTTAAAAAAATTGCTAATGAATGGAAATTACATAAAAAACAATATATAGATAGTGAAATTGGAAAATTGGCAAATACGATTATTGATTCTAAAATTGCAAGAACGGAATTAGGTTCACTTGAATTGAAAAAAATAATGAATGAAAAAGTATTTGATTATCCCAAGTATTCGAAATTTGTTCAATATTTTTTACAATTTGGTCCTAGTGATAATTCAATTATACTTGACTTTTTCGCAGGTTCAGGCACAACTGCTCATGCAGTTATGCAGCTTAATGCTGAAGATGGCGGCAATCGCAAGTTTATCCTTGTCCAATTAGACGAACCAACTAATCATGGGAGCGAAGCGCGAAAAGCGGGTTACAACACGATCGATGAAATTGCGAGAGAGCGGATCAAGCGCGCCGCGCAAAAGATAAAAACCGAAGCGGGATTAAACGCTTGCAATCTTGACTGCGGGTTTAAGCATTTTCGTTTGACAAATCCCGATGTTAAAACTATCGACAAAATTATAGAGTTTGACCCTAATAATGCAAGTTTGTTTGACGATGACATGATAACGCCTTTTGCGCATTCTGCGACCAAAACAAGCGGACTTGATACGCTGCTTGCCACATGGCTTATCAATGACGGTTTTACATTTGATGTATATGCAGAAACGATAAACTTTGCAAAATATCAGGCTTATTACATAAAAGATGCCGCCATGCTTTATCTAATCAATCAAGGATGGGATACGGAAGCGTTAAAAGCTCTGCTAAATCAAATCGGTAAAAATGAAATTTGCGTAAATATTATAGTTGTTTATCCCTATTCATTTTCATTTGAAGCTATGTGTGAACTAAAGACTAATATTAAGACAATTTTGGACAATTCTCCGACAATTATAGAGAGATACTAATATGCGCTTAGATAAACTCCAATATCAATTAGATGCTATAGAGCAGGTTGTTACGGCAATTAAAAGCGGCGATATACAAAGCGGCAATAATTTTAATGCCAATCCTGCGTTAAAAAATATACGCAATATTGACGTAAAAATGGAAACCGGTACGGGTAAAACTTATGTTTATACGCGGCTTATGCATGAGCTCAAGCGGCATTTTGGTTTTTTTAAATTTATCATAATCGTTCCAAGCGTGGCTATAAAAGAGGGCATTAAAATGTCTATAATGTCTGATGACTGGAATAAGCATTTCAGACAAGAGTTTGGCAATCAGAGCATAAATTTAAGCGTTATCAATGCGGGCGATTTTGACGCTAAAAAAGGTAAAAGAAAACAGATTCCGGAGGCTTTGCGTTCATTTTGCGACAGCTCTAAAGCCGAAGAGAAAATACTCAACGCGCTTTTATTAAACGATGCGATGCTATCGTCTGTTTCAATGACGCGAAATGATTACGATACCACGCTGTTTGGTTCTGTCAGTTGTCCGATTGAAGGGCTTAAAATCGTTCGTCCTATTGTAATTATAGACGAACCGCACCGTTTTAAAAAGGAAGGTAAGGCTTGGCAAAATATTATAAACAATATTTGCCCGCAGTTAATCATTCGCTTTGGCGCGACATTTCCCTATAAAGAAACAGGAAAAGGAAAAAATAAAACAAAAGAGATAGATTATGAAAAGTTGGTATATGAGCTTAATGCGGTTAGAGCTTTTAACGAAGGATTGGTTAAAGGCGTAAATATCCAATATCCTGCATTAAACGATCCAAACGCTAAAAAATACAAAGTCAAATCAATCAAAAAAGGCAAAAGCGTTTTTATAGGCGATGTTGAATTGAAAGTAGGCGATCGCTTGTCAATTATTGATAACACATTTGAGGGCAGTTTGACGCTTGAGTATGACAGGAGCTGCCAAACACAATTAAAATTATCTAACGAATTAGCTATAGATATTGGTTTGGAGTTAAGTCCCTTAATCTACTCAAATGATTATCAAAGTCTGCTTTTAATTCAAGCGTTAGAGGCGCATTTTGAAAAAGAAAAAGAAAACTTTTACCGCATAAATGCGCCTCGCATAAAAACAAACAGTCTCTTTTTTATAGATAATATTGCCTCATTTAGAGGCGATGGAGAAAATAGAGGCTGGTTAAGAGTAAAATTTGAAGAGCTGTTAAAAAAGAAGCTCCAAAATGAGATAAAAAATGCAAAAGACAAATACAAAGAGTTTTTGGAGGCGTCACTGCATGATATAGGCGCAACAATTGCGGGATATTTTGCTGAAGATAATGCCAAAAAGACAGATGAAGTTATCCAAAAAGAGATAGACGACATCTTGCGCAACAAAGAGAGAATGCTTAGGTTTAAAAATGAAGACGGCAGTTGGAATGTAAGACGCTTTTTGTTTTCAAAATGGACTTTGCGCGAAGGGTGGGATAATCCGAATGTCTTCGTAATAACAAAGCTGCGTTCATCTGGCTCTGAAATAAGTAAATTGCAAGAAGTTGGCAGGGGACTGCGTCTGCCGTTTGATGAAAATGGAACAAGAGTTGGTTTGCAAAATAGCAATGAAGATTTTCGCTTAACTTACATTATAGATTATTCCGAAAAAGAGTTTGCCAAAAAATTGGTCGGCGAGATTAACTTAGACGGCGGTAAATTAGTTGAAAACAAAATTACTGGCGATATTTTATCTTTACTTGTAAAATCAGGATATGGGATAAATAACGCAAAAGTAAAAGCTAAATTATTATTAGATGAAATTATTGACGAACATGACAGTGTATTGGACAAGGAAAAACTTTTTGCATTGCTGTCCGAAGACAGCGGCTTGAAATTAAAAGACGGTAAAGTTACAGGCGAAGGAATGCCCGTGCGTCCAAAAGTGCATTTAAATAGAGCTAATTTTGCCAAACTAAAAAATCTTTGGAATGAGGTAAGCAGACGCTATATTTTACATTTTGAAAGAGTTGACAGTTCTATTTTGCAAACGGCGATAGAGGAGATATTTTCAAGTAGCGATATATTTGTGGAGCCTTCAATGCGGATTATAGACGAGACGCTTAGCAGCGGCGATACAGATGTGGAGATTAAGACTTTTTCTCATACGGTAAAAACGACTTTGGGAGTTATTGATTATGGCGAATTTTTAAAGTTGCTAAATAAAAAAACTTCGCTCCCTTTGCCGTTACTGCACAATAGTATAATCAATGCTCGCAAAGGAAAGGCAACGCCGCGCGAACTGTTTAATACCGTAACGTTTGAAAATATAATCAAAGCTTTTGAGAAGATTTTTCTTGAAATGTTTAAGCAGAGATTTTCTTATTATCCGCTTGAATTTAGCGCAAGAACAAGTATTTACACGGCTGATGGAGATTTTGTATCGGAGTTGGAGCAGGGAGTTGTAGGCGTCAAAAAAGCAAATGATATTGAAACAGATAAAAAACGATATTTGTATAACGAGATAGTATATGACAGCGAGATAGAACATGACGTATTAAAAATTAGACCGCCAAAAGAGGTAATCGTGTATGGTAAATTGCCAAAACAGAGCATCAAAGTTCCGACATATATGGGTGGAACAACAAGTCCCGATTTTGTATATGCTATAAGCAGACAAGACTCTAAAGATATTGAACTGCATCTTATTGTTGAGACAAAAAGCGACAATCCGCGCCTTTCAGATAGTATCGCGGTAGATGCGCAAAAAAAGGCATTTGAAAAAATAGGTAACAATATCAAATGGCGTATGGAGACTGATGCAAAAGTTTTTGAAAGGGAGTTAGAAAAACTTGCAGGTGAAAAAATATAATTTTATTGAAGTATTTTTTAAGGTATCGACAAACTTTTTGGTTTGTTTTTTTATGCTCAAAGTATTTTGCAAATAAATATTTTTTTAAACCATGCTCGTAAATATTGTACATGCAAAGATATTTGTTTTTGATATTTTTTCAATTTCGTGCGAAATTTTAGATGTAATTATGATGTCAAAATAAATAAATTTTAAATAAAAATATGTATAAATTTATTTATCATTAATTTTTGCTATTTTTGTAAAAAGTCATATTTATGATATAAATTTATATATAACATTAAAAATTATATGTTGTGATTTGTACCACATCAGTCATATCACTGCCAATTGCTATTTAGCAAAAAATGAAAAATTAATATCAAAATTGTACCGATAATATACATTTGCTATTTGGTTAAAACTTAAAATCATTATATTGCAATAATAGCTGCTAAAAATTGGAATTTTACAAAGAACACTTTTTGATGTTTTTGTTTTATATAAAAAAATTTATTTTTAACAAAAACTTAGTGTAAAAATTATAAAAATAATTGGTTTTTATCAAAAAAGCTTATCTTTTCTCTTGACTTACAAAATCTTTTCAGTTATAATTTCCGCTTCGAAAAATTCAAGCCGCCGGCGTAGCTCAGCTGGTAGAGCAACTGCCTTGTAAGCAGTAGGTCGGGGGTTCGAGTCCCTTTGCCGGCTCCATTTTTCGAAACTTAGCAGTGTTTGACCGGATATATGGTAAAAGTCGCTAAGGTGAGATACTCAAGCGGCCAACGAGGGCAGACTGTAAATCTGCTGACTTTCGTCTTCGGAGGTTCGAATCCTCCTCTCACCACCATTAATTTTGATGCGGGAATAGCTCAGTTGGCTAGAGCATCAGCCTTCCAAGCTGAGGGTCGCGGGTTCGAGTCCCGTTTCCCGCTCCAAAATTTTTTTTGATGTGTTTTCAAGTCTGTTTTTATAAACAGACGAGATTTCCAAAAAAGCGGCGCATTTTGACTGGGAGCTGTTGAATAGACTTCATTGTTACTTCAACTAAAATCTTAAGTCATTGCCGATTTTTTATAATTTGAGAGTTTTTATAATCATATTATAATAATAATTTGAGTATAATCACCCTCTTTGACCCTTGAGCGTTGCTCATATGGCTCAGAGGTAGAGCACTTCCTTGGTAAGGAAGAGGTCGAGGGTTCAAATCCCTCTATGAGCTCCATTTAGAGATTTAAGCCGATTTCAGGCTTTTTGAATTTGTTAAAATTTGTGATTTAAAAAAATCAAAAATCTAAAAAAATTACGGAGGAAGAAGATGGCTAAAGAAAAATTCGCAAGAAATAAGCCACACGTAAACATAGGTACTATCGGTCACGTTGACCATGGTAAAACTACATTGACAGCTGCTATTTCAGGTGTTTTGGCAACTAAAGGTCTTGCTGAGCTTAGAGATTACGATAAGATTGATAATGCTCCTGAAGAAAAAGAGCGCGGTATTACAATTGCAACATCTCACATCGAATATGAGACTGAAAATCGCCATTATGCACACGTTGACTGCCCAGGTCACGCCGATTATGTTAAAAATATGATTACCGGTGCTGCTCAAATGGACGGAGCAATACTTGTAGTTGCTGCAACTGATGGTAAAATGCCTCAAACAAGCGAACACGTTTTGCTTGCCCGCCAAGTAGGCGTTCCATATATCGTAGTATTTTTAAATAAAGCCGATATTGCCGACGCTGACTTAATAGAGTTGGTAGATATGGAGATAAGAGAACTTCTTAGCGAGTATGGTTTCCCTGGAGATGATACTCCTATCATTACAGGTTCTGCTCTTAAAGCTCTTGAAGAGGCAAAATCAGGTAAAGTAGGCGAATGGGGTCAAAAAGTTCTTGATTTGATGGCAGCAGTAGACAGCTTTATTCCAACTCCGAAAAGAGATACTGATAAAGACTTTTTGATGCCTATAGAGGACGTTTTCTCAATTTCCGGACGTGGTACGGTTGTTACAGGACGTATTGAAAAAGGTGTTGTAAAAATCGGAGATACTATAGAGATAATTGGTATTAGACCTACTCAAACAACAACAGTTACCGGTATTGAGATGTTCAGAAAAGAGATGGATCAGGGTGAAGCAGGCGATAACTGCGGTATCCTTTTAAGAGGCACAAAGAAGGAAGATGTTGAGCGCGGTATGGTTTTGGCTAAACCAAAATCTATCACTCCTCATACGGAATTTGAAGGTGAAGTTTATATCCTAACTAAAGAAGAGGGTGGACGCCATACTCCATTTTTCAATAACTATAGACCGCAATTTTATGTAAGAACAACAGACGTAACAGGCTCAATCACGCTTCCAAGCGGTGTTGAGATGGTTATGCCAGGCGATAATATAAAAATAACAGTAACACTTATAGCTCCTATCGCTCTTGAAGAGGGTACTAGATTTGCTATCCGTGAAGGCGGACACACTGTAGGTTCTGGCGTCGTATCTAAGATTATTAAATAAGTAATTTCACAGGGATTTTCCCTGTGATTTTAGAAAAAGGTATTTTATGGCTAAAAGTAGTAGTAGAATTAAAGTAGGTTTGAAGTGTTCCGAAAGCGGAGACATTAACTATACGACTACCAAGAACAGTAAAACAAAAACAGAAAAGATAGAGGCAAAAAAATATTGCCCGCGTCTTAAAAAACATACTGTTCATAAAGAAGTTAAATTAAAAAGTTAAATCCCTTTTTAAAGGATTTAACCTTTTAGGGTAGTAGCTCTAACGGTAGAGCGTCGGTCTCCAAAACCGCAGGTTGGGGGTTCGAATCCCTCCTACCCTGCCATTGTAAGGTTTGAGTCAAAGGTTTGTAATTATGGAAAAATTTATAAGTTATATCAAAAACTCAAGAAGCGAGCTTGGAAAAGTTATATTTCCAACAAAAGAGCAGGTAAGAAATGCGTTTGTTTCGGTATTTATTGTCGTGACTATCGTGTCATTATTTTTGGCTCTTATTGATGTTATCATGTCGTTTGTCGTTAAGGGTGTTTTATGAAACACAAATGGTATGCGATTCAAGCATATGCCGGCAGCGAACAAAGCGTTAAGCGTGCTATAGAGACATTGGTTAAAGATCATGGAATCGCAGACAAATTAGATGGAATCATTGTTCCTACAGAAGATGTAATAGAGGTAAAAAACGGTAAAAAAAAGATAAGCGAAAGAAGTCTCTATTCAGGATATGTATTTGCTAATCTTGATTTGGATACTGATTTGTGGCATAAGATTCAGTCTTTACCTAGAGTCAGTCGTTTTATCGGCGAATCAAAAAAACCAACACCGCTTAGTCAAAAAGATATCTCTTTGATTTTGGAAAAAGCAGAGAAAAAAGGCGCTCCAAAACCAAAAATTTCATTTGACGACGGAGAGAGTGTGAGAATAACGGAAGGTCCTTTTGCAAATTTTACAGGTATAGTAGAAGAGTATGATATGGAACATGGAAAACTTCGTTTAAATGTATCTATATTTGGAAGAAGTACACCGGTAGAGATTCTCTATTCGCAAGTTGAAAAAATAGTGTAATTAAGGAAAATAAAAATGGCAAAAAAAGTAGTTGGTGAAATTAAACTGCAAATAGCTGCCGGCAAAGCAAGTCCTACACCCCCTGTTGGTCCTGCTCTTGGTCAGCGTGGTGTTAATATTATGGAGTTTTGCAAAGCTTTTAATGAAAGAACAAGGGATTTGGCGGGATTTAACATACCTGTCATTATTACTGTATATGCCGATAAAAGTTTTACTTTTATCACAAAACAGCCGCCCGCAACCGATTTGATTAAAAAGGCAGCAGGCATTACAAAAGGTTCGGATAATCCGTTGAAAAACAAAGTTGCAAAGATAACAAAAGCTCAAGTTCTTGAGATAGTAGATAGAAAAATAGCTGACCTTAATACAACAGATAAAGAACAGGCTGCAAAAATTATCGCTGGTTCTGCAAGAAGCATCGGCATAGAAGTAATAGATTAATACCCTATACCGCCGGGGCAAGGCGGAAGCACATAAAATGCGGAGATAAAAATGGCAAAAAAGATTTCAAAAAGATTTAAAGAGTTACTTGAGAAAGTTAACGATAAAAAAGAGTATTCCCTGCAAGAAGCAGTGAAAACAGTAAAAGATTTAAAATCAGCAAAATTTGATGAGACTGTAGAGGTGGCATTAAAATTAAATGTTGATCCGCGTCACGCAGACCAAATGGTAAGAGGTTCTGTCGTACTTCCTGCAGGTACCGGCAAAACCGTAAGGGTTGCTGTTATCGCTAAAGATATAAAAGCAGACGAAGCTAAAAACGCCGGAGCAGATATTGTCGGTGCCGAAGATTTGATTGATGAGATAAGCAAAGGAGTTTTTAACTTTGATGTTTTAATCGCTACGCCAAATCTCATGGGTTTAGTGGGTAAAGTAGGACGACTTTTGGGACCTAAAGGCTTAATGCCAAATCCAAAAACAGGCACTGTTACTATGGATGTTGCAAAAGCTGTTGAAAATGCCAAAGGCGGACAGGTAAATTTCCGTGTAGATAAACAAGGAAACATACATGCAGGCATTGGTAAAGTAAGTTTTAGTGAAGAGCAGATTGCAGACAATCTCTCTACATTTATTAAGGCTATTAATAAGCATAAACCTTCTACTGCAAAAGGAAGATATATAAAATCGGCGGCATTGTCTCTCACAATGAGTCCGTCTATTGCTCTTGAAACACAGGAGTTAATAGATTTAAGATAATCACCAAAAAGATTTTTGGTATTTCATTGATATAAAATTTAATATAAAGGAATATTCATGGGACTTTTGGGTGTTTATCTTTTTTTTGTGAGCATAGCTCTTATAAGTAACGGAGTGGCTGCGCTTTCGAAAATAGATTATAAAAGTGCATCGTTTATCAATATTGTTACCGGTAGCATTATCGTTATTGGCAGCTTTATTGGACTTGCGCGTGTTGATGTTAACGATACTTTGACTTATAACAATATAAATGCCGGCTTTTTGTTCGGTTTTACATATCTTTTTATAGCAGCCAATTATTTGCTAAAACTTGATTTGCGTCCTTTTGGCTGGTATAGTTTATGCGTTACTATTTTTGCGGTGATTAGTTCGGTAGTCTGTTTTAAAGCCGGCATTATCGGAATGGGTATTTTGTGGTTGGCATGGGCAGTTTTATGGCTTGAAGGCTTTTTGGAGCTTGCAGCAGGTTTCAAAAAAATAGGTAAAATATTTCCATACCTTAGTATTACAGAAGGAATTTTTGCCGCAGGACTTCCAAGCGTTTTAATGCTTTTTGGTGCGTGGTAAAAAGATTTATAAAAAATAGCGGTGCTTTTATCCGCTTATAAAACTTTATCTTTGATTGGAGACAGCAGAGGTGCAAACTTAATTTAAGAGTTATCCTCTTGGCTCTGCTTGAAATCACCGGTCAGAAAGGAGAAAAAGTGACAAAAGACGAAAAAATTAAACTTGTAAGCGAACTTTCCGAAGAGTTTAAAGATTCCGAAGCAATAGTGGTTTGTAACTATAAAGGCTTAAAAGTAAAAGCCATTGAATCATTAAGAAACAAAGCTAGAATTGCAAATGTCAAAGTGCAAGTAATCAAAAATACACTTGCTGCTATAGCTGTTAAAAATGCTGACATAAGCGATTTGGGACTAAAAGATACGAACATATTCATTTGGGGCAAAGATCAGCTTGCGGTAAGTAAAGTTGCGGCAAATTTTAAAAAAGAGATTGATTCTGAATTTTTTGCTATAAAAACTGCTTTTGTTGACGGCTCTATAGCTGATGCTTCCAAAGTAGAAGCACTTGCTGCTCTGCCTTCACGCGAAGAACTTATCGCTATGTTACTGCAAGTCTGGAATGCACCGATTACAAATTTTGTTGTCGGTTTGGATGCTCTTAGAGCTAAAAAAGAACAATCAGCATAATTTTAAAATTATGAAATAGGAGAATAAAATGGCAATTACTAAAGAAGATGTTTTAGAGTTTATCTCTAATTTAAGCGTTTTGGAATTAAGCGCTCTTGTAAAGGAATTTGAGGAAAAATTTGGTGTATCAGCAGCTCCTGTTGTTGTAGCCGGTGCCGGTGCGGCAGCAGGTGCGGCAGCAGCAGAGGAAGAGAAGACAGAATTTAATGTTATACTTTTAGATGCTGGTGCTAATAAGATAAATGTAATCAAAGCCGTAAGAGCTCTTACTGGTCTTGGTCTTAAAGAGGCTAAAGATGCAACTGAGAAGACTCCTTCGACAATCAAAGAAGGCGTCAGTAAAACTGATGCTGAAGAGGCTAAGAAACAGCTTGAGGAAGCTGGTGCTAAAGTCGAGCTTAAGTAGTTTTGTTTACAAATGGGAGAGAGCAAAAAGAGGTTTTAACCTCTTTTTGCTTTACAACTTATATGTTTTGCCTAAATGGCAATTGCTACAATTTCTTTTCAAAAATTTTATTGCGAGGTAAAGACTCATGCTAAACAGCCTAAAATCAGGAAATCGCCTTAGAGTCGATTTTGCGAAAGTTCCTACGCAAATTGATGTGCCTAATTTATTGCAACTTCAACAAAAAAGTTATGAGCATTTTTTAAATCTTGACGCTCTTAGCACAGAAGAGAGTGGAATAGAGAAAGTTTTTAAATCCATTTTTCCAATTAATGATCCGCAAAATAGATTAACTTTAGAGTACATAAACTGCGAAATTATAAGACCTAAATACAATGTTAGAGAGTGCATGGAGAGAGGCTTGACATATTCTGTAAGCCTAAAAATAAACATAAGACTTATTTTATGGAATAAAAGTGAAGACTCTGGTGAAAAACTTGGAGTAAAAGATGCAAAAGAGCAGTCTATCTTTATTCGTGAAATTCCTCTTATGACCGAAAGAACATCATTTATTATAAATGGTGTTGAAAGAGTCGTTGTAAATCAACTTCATAGAAGTCCTGGTGTTATTTTCAAAGAAGAAGAGAGCGCCACAGTAGCCAATAAGCTGATATATGCAGCACAGATTATTCCCGACCGCGGTTCATGGCTATATTTTGAATATGATGCTAAAGATACGCTTTTTGTGCGTATAAACAAAAGAAGAAAAGTGCCTATTACTATTTTATTTAGAGCGCTTGGATACAGCAAACAAGATATTTTAAAACTATTTTATCCTATACAAAACATAAAAATCAACAACAATAAGTTTTTAATGGAATATATACCTGACAATTTTGTAGGACGTGTGGATTTTGACCTTAAGGATGAAAACGGCGAACTGCTTATGAGCGCAGGAAAAAGATTGACCAAAAAAAGAGCGGATAAAATAGCAGAAGACGGTGTAAAATGGATAGAATATCCGACCGAAATTTTGGTAAACCGCTTTTTGGCATCTCCTGTTATAAATAAAGAGAGCGGTGAAATACTGTATGATACGCTAACACAGCTTGAAGAGAGCAAAATGGTTAAGATCATAGAGTCTGGTTGTGAAAATATCGAGATAGCAAATGATCTTGCAAGTGGTGTAGATGATGCCATAATCAACTCATTTAGAGCAGATGGTGAAACATTAAAGCTTTTGCGCCAAACAGAAAGCGTTGAAGATGAGAATGATTTGGCTGCTATCAGGATTTATAAAGTTATGCGTCCTGGGGAGCCTGTAACCAAAGAGGCGGCTAAAATTTTTATAAATGATCTTTTTTTCAATCCAGAAAGATATGATTTGACAAAAGTTGGTCGTATGAAAATGAATCACAAACTTGGACTTGATGTACCTGAATATGTTACGGTTATGACAAATGAAGATATTATCAAAACAGCAAAATATCTTATAAAAGTCAAAAACGGACAAGGGCACATAGATGATCGTGACCACTTAGGAAACAGAAGAATAAGATCAATCGGCGAACTTTTGGCAAATGAAATGCACACAGGACTTGCTAAAATGCAAAAAGCCATACGTGATAAATTTGGTTCACTCGGCGGAAGCATTGAAGAGTTGATGCCGCATGATTTAATAAATTCAAAGATGATAACAAACTCTATTTTAGAGTTTTTCACAGGCGGACAATTATCACAATTTATGGATCAAACAAATCCTCTTAGTGAAATTACTCACAAAAGACGTTTGTCTGCGCTTGGCGAAGGCGGACTTGTGAAAGAGAGAGCCGGCTTTGAGGTTCGTGACGTTCACCCTACGCATTACGGCAGGATTTGTCCTGTAGAAACACCCGAAGGTCAAAATATAGGTTTGATTAATACGCTTGCAACTTATGCTAAAGTTAATGATTTGGGCTTTGTAGAAGCTCCTTACAGAAAAGTTGAAAACTGCAAAGTAACAAATGAGATAGTATATATCACAGCAACCCAAGAAGAGGGTCTTGTGATAGCTCCTGCAAGTACACAGCTTGATGAAAAGGGCGTGATAGTAGAGGATTTGATAGAAGCTCGAGTAAACGGTGAAATAGTGCTTGTTGAAAAAGATAAAGTATCTCTTATAGATTTATCTTCTGCTATGATTTCCGGTGTAGCAGCTTCTTTGATACCGTTTTTGGAACATGACGATGCTAACCGTGCGCTCATGGGTTCAAACATGCAGCGCCAAGCAGTACCACTTTTAAAAACATCTGCTCCGATTGTAGGAACCGGTGTTGAAAAGATTGCTGCGCGCGATTCATGGGAAGCTGTCAAAGCAAAAAGAGCCGGCGTGGTTGAAAAAGTGGATAATAAAAATATTTATATTTTAGGCGAAGATGAAAACGGAGCTTATATAGATCATTATGCTATTGAGAAGAACTTAAGGACAAATCAAAATTCTACATTCACCCAAAGTCCTATCGTAAAAGTTGGTGACAATATCGAAAAAGGTCAAATCATAGCAGACGGTCCTAGTATGGACAAAGGCGAACTTGCACTGGGTAAAAATGCTATGGTAGCTTTTATGCCGTGGAATGGATATAACTTTGAAGATGCTATCGTCATTAGTGAACGTATGATAAAAGAGGATACTTTTACAAGTGTTCATATTTACGAAAAAGAGATAGAAGCCAGAGAACTTAAAGATGGTGTTGAAGAGATAACAAAAGACATTCCTAACGTAAGAGAAGAAGATTTAGCACACCTTGATGAGAGCGGTATAATCAGAATCGGTACAAATGTAAGACCCGGAATGATACTTGTAGGAAAAGTTTCTCCAAAAGGCGAAGTAAAACCAACCCCAGAAGAGAGGCTTCTTAGAGCTATTTTTGGCGAGAAAGCAGGACATGTGGTAAATAAATCTTTATACGCTACCCCATCTATGGAAGGTGTTGTAACAGATGTTAAGATATTTACCAAAAAAGGTTATGACAAAGATCCAAGAGCTATAAAAGCTTATGAAAAAGAGAAAGAAGTATTGGATAGAGAGCATCACGACAAGCTTTTGATGCTGGATAGAGAAGAGATGCTTCGTATCAATTCGCTGCTTTCAAGAGAGAAACTTGATAAAGATCAAGAGATTAACAAGAAACTCTATAAAAAGGGAAGCACAATATCAAAAGATGATTTGGCAAATGTAAATCGTTTCTCTTTGAATGCCTTAGTTAAAGCTTTTGATGAAGATGTTCAGGCTGAATATGAGCAGCTTAAAAATTACTTTCAAAATGAAAAAAAGAAGTTGAAAGAAGAACATGACAATAAGCTTAATATTGTTGAAAAAGATGATATTTTGCCAAATGGCGTAGTAAAACTTGTCAAGGTTTATATAGCTGCCAAGAGAAAACTTAAAGTCGGCGATAAAATGGCAGGGCGGCACGGAAATAAAGGTATTGTTTCAAATATTGTTCCTGAAGTTGATATGCCATACCTTAAAAACGGCGAGAGTATAGATATTGTCCTAAATCCTTTAGGCGTTCCTTCACGTATGAATATAGGACAAATTCTTGAAGTGCATTTAGGGTTGGCAGGACGAAGATTGGCTGATCAAATAAATAAAATCTTGAGCGAAAAAACAGGTGAATGGCTGCAAAATTTACGCAAAAAGATGGTAGAGATAGCAAATGTTGCAAAGCTTATAAATGCTAAAAAATTCATAGAAAAGATAGATGATGAAACTCTTTTGGAATATGCAAGAGATTGGAGTAAAGGTGTTAAGTTTGCAACTCCGGTATTTGAAGGTGTAAATCAAGAAGAGTTTGCCAAATTGTTTGAAATGGCAAAAATAGATGCGGATGGCAAAACAGAGCTATATGATGGCAAAACAGGCGAAAAGATGAAAGAAAGAGTCAATGTGGGCTATATGTATATGTTAAAGCTTCACCATTTGGTTGATGAAAAAGTTCATGCAAGAAGCACAGGACCTTACTCTCTCGTAACGCAGCAGCCTGTAGGCGGAAAGGCTCTTTTTGGCGGACAAAGATTTGGAGAGATGGAAGTTTGGGCACTTGAAGCTTATGGTGCTGCAAATACTCTTCAAGAGATGCTTACAGTCAAGTCAGACGATGTTGAAGGACGCGTTGGTGCATATAAAGCTTTAACAAGAGGCGAGAATATACCAAACAACGGTGTGCCTGAAACATTTTTTGTTTTGACAAACGAGCTAAAATCTTTGGCATTAGATGTCGAGATTTATGATGAGGTAAACGAATAATGAAAAAATTTGAGTTGATAAACATAAATGAAGAGAATAGACCGCGCGATTTCGGGGCATTTCAACTACGTTTGGCAAGTCCTGAAAAGATAAAAGCATGGAGTTATGGTGAAGTTAAAAAACCTGAAACTATTAACTACCGTACGCTAAAACCAGAACGCGACGGTCTTTTTTGTGCTAAAATTTTCGGACCTGTCAGAGACTATGAGTGCTTATGCGGCAAGTATAAGAAGATGCGCTACAAAGGCGTTAAATGTGAAAAGTGCGGTGTTGAAGTAACAAGTACAAAAGTACGCCGCTCACGCATGGGTCATATAGAACTTGTAACTCCCGTTGCACACATTTGGTATGTAAACTCTCTTCCAAGTCGTATCGGTACACTTCTTGGCATTAAAATGAAAGATTTGGAACGCGTATTATATTATGAGGCGTATATTGTTGAAGAGCCAGGCGAAGCGTACTATGATAATGAAAATACAAAAAAAGTTGCTAAATATGATGTTCTAAACGAAGAGCAGCAGCAATCTTTAATACAAAAATTTGAAAATACCGGTTTCAAAGCTTCAATGGGCGGTGATGTTATCCAGAAAATGTTAGCCGAACTTGATTTGGTTTCTATTTTGGAGCAGTTAAAAACAGAGATAAATTCTACAAGTTCCGAAGCTAAGAAAAAGACAATAGTAAAAAGATTGAAAGTTGTAGAGGCATTTTTAAACAGTGGCAATCGTCCCGAATGGATGATGATAACAATGTTGCCGGTGCTTCCGCCGGATTTAAGACCGTTAGTCGCGCTTGACGGCGGAAAATTTGCAGTTTCAGATGTGAATGATTTGTATAGACGCGTAATAAATAGAAATTCACGTTTGAAGAGATTGTTAGAACTTGATGCACCGGATATCATTATAAGAAATGAAAAACGTATGCTTCAAGAGTCTGTGGATGCACTTTTTGATAACGGAAGACGTGCAAATGCCGTTAAGGGTTCAAACAAAAGACCATTAAAGTCATTATCTGAAATTATTAAAGGAAAACAAGGTCGTTTCAGACAAAATCTTCTTGGAAAAAGAGTGGATTTTTCAGGGCGTTCCGTAATAGTTGTAGGACCAAAACTTAGAATGGATCAGTGCGGACTTCCAAAGCTTATGGCATTGGAATTATTTAAGCCGCATCTTTTGGCGCGTCTTGAAGAAAAAGGTTATGCTACAACCATAAAACAAGCCAAAAAAATGATAGAAGCTAAAACAAATGAGGTTTGGGAGTGTTTATCGGAAGTTGTTAAAGACCATCCTGTTATGTTAAACCGTGCTCCTACATTGCATAAACTTTCTATTCAAGCGTTTCATCCGATTTTGGTTGAGGGCAAAGCTATACAGCTTCACCCGCTTGTGTGTTCTGCATTTAACGCAGACTTTGACGGCGACCAAATGGCTGTGCACGTGCCGCTTTCACAAGAAGCCATAGCAGAGTGCAAAGTGTTGATGTTAAGCTCTATGAATATTTTATTACCGGCTTCTGGTAAAGCTGTAACCGTTCCTTCTCAGGATATGGTTTTGGGACTTTATTATCTATCTTTGGAAAAACCAAACGCCAAAGGTTCAAATAAAATATTTGCAAATATTGATGAGGTTAGAATAGCTATCGAGACAGGACATCTTGATATTCACGCGAAGATAAAAACAAGAATAGACGATAGAATTATATTTACTACAGCGGGCAGACTTATATTTAAAAATGCGATTCCTGATTTTGTTCCGGAAGAGTTTTGGAACACTATCATGAAAAAGAAAAATATAGCCTCTTTGATTGATTATGTTTATAAAGAGGGCGGATTTGAAGTAACGGCTTCATTTTTGGATAATTTGAAAAATCTTGGATTTAAATATGCTACCGATGCAGGGATTTCTATCTCTATAGATGATATCAGGATACCAGAATCTAAGAAGAAAAGCATAGATGAGGCTAAAAAGAAAGTTCGTGAAATCCAACAGCAGTTTAGTGCAGGACTTTTGACCGAACAAGAGAGATATAATAAAATAGTCGATATTTGGACGGATACGAACAATATCGTAGCAGCAGAGATGATGAAACTTGTTAAAGGCGATAAAGATGGTTTCAATTCAATCTACATGATGTCGGATTCTGGTGCAAGAGGAAGTGCTGCACAGATAAGACAGCTTGCCGGCATGAGAGGTCTTATGGCAAAACCGGACGGCTCTATTATAGAAACTCCTATTACATCGAATTTCCGCGAAGGTTTGAATGTACTTGAGTATTTTATCTCTACGCATGGTGCAAGAAAAGGTTTGGCGGATACTGCTCTTAAAACGGCAAATGCTGGATATTTGACAAGAAAACTTATAGACGTTGCGCAAAATGTAAAAGTTACGATGGAAGATTGCGGAACTCATGAGGGCGTTGAAATAACAGAGATTACCGAAAGCGGCGATTTAATCGAGTCTTTAGAAGAAAGAGTGCTTGGAAGAGTTTTGGCTGAAGATGTTATAGATACTATCACAAATGAAGTCATATTTCCCGAAGGCACTATAGTAGATGAAAAAAAGGCAAGAACTTTAACGGAAGCTGGAGTAAAATCTGTCGTTATTAGAACTCCTATTACTTGTAAAGCTCCAAAAGGTGTCTGCTCAAAATGCTACGGTATTAACTTGGGAGAAGGTAAACTTGTAAAACCGGGCGAAGCGGTAGGTATTATATCTGCTCAATCAATCGGTGAGCCGGGAACCCAGCTTACTCTAAGAACTTTCCACATCGGCGGAACTGCTTCAACAGAGCAGCAAGACAGACAAATCATAGCTCAAAAAGAGGGCTTTATACGTTTTTATAATTTAAAAACTTATACGACAAAAGATGACAAAACGGTGGTAGCAAACAGACGAAATGCTGCCGTATTGCTTGTTGAGCCTAAGATAAAAGCGCCATTTAAGGGTAAAATTACGATAGATTCTGCTTATGAAGAGCTTATAATCGGTGTAGAGAGTAAAAAAGAGAGCGTGAAATATGCTCTTAGAAAAAGTGATATAGCAAAACCAAGCGAACTTGCCGGCGTTGGTGGAAAAGTAGAGGGTAAATTGTATATTCCTTTTGAGAACGGAGCCGAAGTAGATGCGGAAGATAGTATCGTGGAAGTTATAAAAGAGGGTTGGAATGTACCTAAACGTATCCCTTATGCTGCTGATTTGAAAATCAAAGACGGAGAGCCTATTACGCAAAAGATAAAAGCAAATGCAAGCGGTATTGTTAAATTTTACAAACTGCAAGCAGACTATCTTGAAAGATACCATGAATTTAAAAAAGGTGATGTGATAACCGTTAAGGGTATTTTTGCAGTTATCGCCGATAAAGATGACAGAGAAGCTATAAGACACTATATCCCAAGAAATTCGGTATTGGAAGTTGGTGATAATACTGAAGTTACAGATAATGTACTGATAGCTATTCCGCAAAGCGATGAGCATACTACCATAGCAGAATGGGATCCGTATTCAACTCCGATTATTGCAGAAAACGGCGGTAAAGTTGCATTTGAAGATATAGAATCAGGCACAAGCGCAACTGAGCAGTATGATGAACTTACAGGTCAAAGCAGACTTGTTATTAATGAGTATCTGCCTTCAGGCATCAAGCCGACGCTTATAGTATCAACAAAAAGTGGTGAGATAATCAAATATCAGCTTGAGCCAAAAACCGCTATATTTGTTCAAGATGGAAGTGAAGTTAAACAGGCTGATTTACTTGCGCGTACGCCAAAAGCTGTAGCAAAATCAAAAGATATAACAGGAGGTCTTCCAAGAGTAAGTGAACTTTTTGAAGCTAGACGTCCTAAAAATGCTGCTGTTATAGCAGAAATCGATGGAGTAATAAGATTTGGCAAACCGCTGCGCTCAAAAGAGAGAATCATAATTGAAGGTGCAGGTGATACAACAAGAGAGTATCTAATAGACAAATCACAACAAATACATGTACATGCAGGCGAGTATGTGCATGCGGGTGAGAGATTAACAGATGGTGTTGCCTCAAGTCATGATATTTTAAGGATACTCGGCGAAAAGGCATTGCATTACTATCTTATCAGTGAGATTCAGCAGGTTTACCGCAGACAAGGTGTTGCAATAAGCGATAAACACATAGAGATTATCGTATCTCAAATGTTAAGACAAGTTAGGATTTTGGACAGCGGTAATACGAATTTTATCGTTGGTGATTTAATCAGCCGCCGTAAGTTCAAAGAAGAAAATGAACGCATTATCAGACTTGGTGGAGAGCCGGCTATCGCAGAGCCTGTGTTGCTTGGTGTAACAAGAGCAGCTATAGGCAGTGATAGTATTATTTCAGCGGCTTCATTCCAAGAGACCACAAAAGTATTAACAGAAGCTAGCATTGCAGCTAAAGTGGATTATTTGGAAGACTTGAAGGAAAATGTCATCATAGGACGCATGATACCTGTAGGAACAGGCATATATGATGATAGAAGTATGGCTGTCAAAGAGAATAAATAGAGTGAGAGGTTAAATTAAGATTTCTTAATTTAACCTTTTTTTAAGTGATTTTTAAATAAAATCACAGGTATTTTTCTCTACGGAAAATACTATTATTTTTTAAAAAAGGAAACAATGTGCCTACTATTAATCAGTTGGTAAGAAAAGAGCGTGAAAAGGCTGTAAAAAAGTCCAAATCACCTGCTCTAAAGCAATGTCCGCAAAGACGAGGCGTTTGCACAAAGGTTTATACCACTACACCAAAAAAACCTAACTCTGCGCTTCGTAAAGTTGCCAAGGTGAGACTCACCAGCGGCTTTGAAGTTATAAGTTATATAGGCGGAGAGGGTCACAATCTGCAAGAGCACGCGATAGTGCTTGTCAGAGGAGGCAGAGTAAAAGACTTACCCGGCGTTAAATACCATATCGTGCGCGGTGCGCTTGATACAGCAGGCGTTGCAAACAGAAAGGTAAGCCGAAGCAAATATGGAACAAAAAGACCAAAAGCGGCGGCTAAATAACTAATTTAAGTAAATTTAAACACAGGCATGCCGCACATTTTGGTAGTGTTTGAGTAAAATTGCTTTAATCAATTTGAAGGAAAGAAAAAATGAGAAGAAGAAAATCTCCGGTTCGTGAAGTGCTTCCTGATCCGGTTTACAGCAGTAAAGTTATCACAAAGTTTATTAATGCGTTGATGTATGATGGCAAAAAAAGCGTTGCTACAAAAATAATGTATGGCACATTGGCATTAATTGAGAAAAAAAGCGGCGATGCTAAAGGCATTGATATATTTAATAATGCTATTGATAACGTTAAGCCTGTGATAGAAGTAAAAAGCCGCCGTGTCGGCGGAGCTACTTATCAAGTTCCAGTAGAGGTAAGACCTGCGCGTCAGCAAGCGCTTGCACTTAGATGGATTATCTCATATGCGAGAAAAAGAAGCGAAAGAACTATGATTGAAAAGCTGGCGAATGAGTTAATGGATGCCGCGAACAACAGAGGCGCATCGTTTAAAAAGAAAGAAGATACTTACAAAATGGCAGAAGCAAATAAAGCATTTGCTCACTACCGCTGGTAAAATTTATGCTAAAGCGGTCGAAAAAACCGCTTTTCTTGCAAATTAAAAAAACAAGGACTAACAAATGGCAAGAAAAACTCCAATAGAAAGAGTCCGAAATATCGGAATCGCCGCGCATATTGATGCGGGTAAAACTACAACAACAGAGCGTATTTTGTATTATACGGGTATGTCGCATAAAAT